>JBGSKT010000567.1:0-11306 GCA_041741075.1 Lysobacterales bacterium | reverse complement strand
CGGGTTGCCGTCGAAGGCGACCGGCGCCGGCGCGGCGAACACCCGCACGCCCAGCACGATGCCCAGCACCAAAAAAGCGGCCGCGACCAGAAACAGATAGACGTCGCCCGAATGCATCCGCGCCAGGCGCTGGTAGTCGAGCCATTGCAAGGCCAGCGTCCCCGCCGCCAGCAGCGCCCCGTAGCCGACCATGCGCTTCCACATCCCCGCCTCCGCACGCCCCGTTCGCGGTCATCTTAGCGCTGGTTTGCGGGTTGCAAGAGAAGGGCCGCGCGGTTCGGCAGCGGGCGGCTTCCTTTCTTCTTTTTACATGGGTGTCCAACTTCCAGTCACTTCCATGTCCAACTTCCATGATTCCGCTCCCGAGAAATGTCGTGTTGACAAGACACAATGTACTGTGTAACATACATATTGTCTTTTGGAGCCGACATGATGAAACCCAGCCTTCGCTATCTCGTCCTGGTGCCGCTTTCGGTGCTGGCCTTTTTTGTCCTGTTTGTCCTGCCGGATATCGATCTGGGCTGGCCGGGCGGCCTGGCCGTGTTGGGCGGCGCCTGGCTGGTCTGGTACCTGCTCTGGGTGACCCTGCAGCAATCAGCTGCCGCGGCACGCTTGAACGACGCAGCCGCCATTGCCTCTCCGGGTGAACAACAGGCATGGATCGGTCTGATCTTCACCGCCGCCATTCTTGTCTATTACGCACTGCGTGCCGGGCAAATGGTTGCGCCAGACGGGAGCCGAGCACCAGAGGCAGCGGCCATTGGCGGCCATATCGCCTTCCTGGTGATCGCCTGGCTGGTGACCATGCAGATGCTGCGCCAGCGCTGGCGCGACACCGTCGAATGGGATGAGCGTGATCGCATGATCAGCGCCCGCGCCAGCGACTGGGCGCGTTACGGCCTGAGCCTGTTCGTGTTTTCAGTCGCCGTCATGTTCGCCTTTTCGCCGCTCGATCGGCTGCAATGGGCCCACCCGATGGCGATTTCCAACCTGATCATGATCGCGCTGATCGGTTCCTCCTTGCTCGAATATGCAGTAATCGGCGTGGCCTACTGGCGGAGCCGACATTGAGCCCAACCGGCACGCCAATCGAAAACCTGATCCGCAAGCTGCGATTCGAGCACGGCGAGATGACCCAGCAGGCCTTGGCCGACGCCTGTGGCATCACCCGGCAAACCGTAATTGCGCTGGAAGCGGGCAAGTATGCGCCGTCGCTGGAACTGGCCTTTCGCATCGCCCACGTTTTCGGTGTCGGCGTGGAAGGCGTCTTCCAGTGGAAAAAAGAGGGTTAGACCGGGTAATAGAGCCAGCAATGTGCGCCGTCCTGGCGCGTTGGAGCCGGCACCAGTGACACCGTGCGTGATCGTTGGCTCGAACACGCTGCGTGTTGGCCAAGCACCTGGGCGAGACACTGCCATGCCCGGCGCAGTTGTTGCGGGCGTAACGCGATCGCGCTCAGCCAGCGCCGCCGCCCGTGCCGACGGTGACGGCGTGCTGATCTATTGTTTTCCGGCCAGTGCTTTGATCAGCGTCGACCAGTGGGTAAGTCCGTTGTAAAAACTCTCTACCGGCATGCGTTCGTTCAGCCCGTGGGCGAAACTGTCGCTGTCCTTGATGAACTCGCCGGCGACACCGTAGGTCGGAATTCCGGCGGCGCGCAGGATGGTGCCGTCGGTGTAGTAAGGCGCCTGGTCGGGGACGATCGGCGCATCCGGATAGCTGGCGTGAACTGCTTTGGTAACTGCCGTCAGGACATCCTCGCGCAGAGGTGAGGCGACCGCTTCCATACCGCTTTCCACCAGCTTGACTTCGACCTGGTCGCCGACCACTCGCTGTAGTTCGGTTCGCACCGCCTCGACGCTGGTTCCCGGGAAAATCCGGCAGTTGACGTTGGCCGAAGCCAATTGCGGAAGCGCGTTGGGCGCATGTCCGCCGGACAGCAGGGTGGCCACGCAGGTAGTTCGGGTGCGGCCGACCAGGGCAGGTTCCGCGGCCAGCACGTCGGCCGCTGCCTGGTCGTCCGGATTCGCCGCAAAGCGGCGCATGGCCTCGCCCACCGGGCCAGGCGTCGCGCTGCCGGAGGCCGACAAACTGCCCAATGTCCATGCGTTGGTCTGGATCGGGAAGTGGTAGTCCTGCAACGACTTGAGTGCGTCGGCCAGATCGTAGATGGCGTTCTTCACCCGTGGCTCGGAACTGTGCCCGCCCGGATTGTGTGCGCTGATCGAAAAGTTGGCCGGGGTCTTCTCGGCGCCTTGCAGAAAATACAGCTTGGCCTTACCGGTTTCTTCGGACAGCACGCCACCGCCGCCATCGCCGTTCAGTGCAAACTCGGCGTCGATCAGATCGCGGTGATTGGCCACCAGGTCGCGGGTGGTCGCCTGGGCGGTCTCTTCGTCGCCGGTCAGGGCAATGATCAGGTCGCGGGTCGGCACGAAGCCTTCGCGTTTCAGGCGCATGAAGGTGGCCACGATCGCACTTACCTCGCCCTTGATGTCGGCCGTGCCGCGACCGAAGAAAAAACCATCTTCCTCGATCAGGTTGAAAGGATCGCGCTGCCAGTCGGTGGGGTTCGCGGTTACCACATCCATGTGCGCGATGAACAGGATCGGCCGGCCGCCGCTGCCGTCGCCGCGATAACGCGCCACCAGCGAAGCGGTCTCGCCGACCGGAAAGATGTGGATGTCGTCTTTGGAAAAACCGGCCGACCGTAGTTTGTCGGCCAGGTAGGCCGCCATGACCGGAACCTGGCCCAGGCCCTTGGATGTCTTGAAAGCCACCAGATCGGCATAAAGGCCGCGCGCCTGCGCCTTGTCGCCGTCAGCGATCTCGGCTGCGGCCAGCCGCGCCGCTCCCCCCAACAGCAATACCAGCATCAGTAGGTGTTTCATCGTGATCGCTCCTGAGTTCGGATGTGTTGCAGTACAGCGATCGACTATACGTGGCATTTGCCAGAGCACCAAGCAAGCGGCGAGCCGGCACATCAATCGGACGGCACCGCGCTGACTTCCATCAAAATCAGATCAAAGTTTCCGCTAGCGACCCGGCTGGGTCAACCAGGGCGGGGCGACCAGGACACGCACAATGCCTCGCCAGTCGGTCGTCGAAGCCCTGTTGGCCAGGCGTAAGTTTGAAGCCTGAGAAGCGCAATAGGAACGGTACCGGGGGACGGAACTTGCTGGGAAGTGCGACGGATGCCGTACGGTCGACGAACCGGAGTGCAGGCCCGAGTGACAGTGACATCGTCGGCGATGGTCAACCCGATCAAGCACCGCGATCCTCCGGCAATCGGGCAGTCGTTGTGAAGGACACGGGCGGCATACTGGGTGTCCCGGCATTGTCCCTTGTGATCGAACTCATGCTTCGACGCGAAGACATGGAAAAGGGGCCAGAAGCCCCTTTTCGTTCCGAAAAAACCTCACTTCACGCAAAGCCGGGATCACCGATCCTTATGAACGGCAGTCCGCAGCTTGTCGGCTGCTTCGCCGACCTTTGTCTGCGCCTTGCCCAGATTTTTCTCGGCTTTGCCAGACAGCTCCTTTGTCTTGTTTCCAGTGACCTTGCCGATCACTTCCTTCACCGTTCCTTTGATCTGGTGTTCGGTGCCGTGCGTACGATTCGTGTCCATGTCTCTTGCTCCTGGCTGCGGAATGCAGATCACGTGTCAAATCCTCCATCGAGCGATTTGACCTGTCCGCAAGATAGTCCACTGATGGTCGACGATCTGTGCTGCAGCCCACACAGGCCACCAACGGCGAAAGTGCGGGCCATTCGGTCCATCAGGTAGCGTCAAGGCGGAAACTCCCGAATCGGCGCAATCCAGCAAAAAGGTGAATGCGGCGTTGTAATTTGGGAAAACAAACACCCCGTCACCGGCCTATTGATCTGGATCAAGCGGCTGCGCGCGGAAAGCGGAACAATGCAGTTCTGTTGGCAACCGCACAGGGCCGGCTGATGCTGCAAATTCGAATTCATGGTCGCGGCGGCCAGGGCGTGGTGACGGCGGCGGAGATGCTGTCGTTGGCGGCGTTCGAGCAGGGTCGCCATGCGCAGGCCTTTCCGAGCTTTGGTTCGGAACGCACCGGGGCGCCGGTGGTGGCGTTCTGTCGTATCGACGACCGCGAGATCCGCCTGCGCGAGCCGATTAGGGTGCCCGATGTGCTGATCGTGCAGGACCCCACCTTGTTGCATCAGATCGATGTCTTTCAGGGCCTGCAGGCGGACGGCTATGTGCTGATCAACAGCAAGCGCAATTTCGGCGAACTGGGGCTTGGCGATATCGAACATCGTTATCGGCGTGAGCGGCTGGTGACGCTGCCGGCGAGCGAGATCGCGCTCAAGCATCTGGGCCGGCCGTTGCCGAATGCGGTGTTGCTGGGCGGTTTTGCCGCGTTGTCGGGCCTGATCACGCTCGACGCGGTGGCGCACGCGATCCGCGTCAAGTTCAATGGCAAGGTGGCCGAGGCCAATGTCGCCGCCGCCACCGAAGCATTTGCGTGCATCCAACGCGGGATGGAGGAACCGGCTCATGCTCAAGCAGACTGAGGGTTCTCGCGCGGTCGCCGAGGCGGTGGCGATGTGCCGCCCCGATGTGATCTGTGCGTACCCGATTTCGCCGCAAACGCATATCGTCGAAGGCCTGGGCGAGATGGTGAAGAGCGGTGCGCTGGCACCGTGCGAGTTCATCAACGTCGAGAGCGAGTTCGCCGCGATGAGCGTGGCGATCGGCGCCTCGGCCGCGGGCGCGCGCACCTATACCGCCACCGCCTCGCAAGGGCTGCTGTTCATGGCTGAGGCGGTGTACAACGCGTCCGGGCTCGGCCTGCCGATCGTGATGACCATCGCCAATCGCGCCATTGGTGCGCCGATCAACATCTGGAACGACCACAGCGATTCGATGAGCCAGCGCGATTCCGGCTGGATCCAGTTGTTTGCCGAGAGCAATCAGGAGGCGCTGGACCTGCACATCCAGGCGTTCAAACTGGCCGAGGAATTGTCGATGCCGGTGATGGTGTGCATGGACGGATTCATCCTCACCCACGCCTACGAGCAGGTGGACATGCCCGATCAGGTCGAGGTGGATGCGTTCCTGCCGCCGTACGAGCCGCGCCAGGTGCTCGACCCGAGCGATCCGGTGTCGATCGGCGCGATGGTCGGGCCGGAGGCGTTCATGGAAGTGCGCTATCTCGCGCATGCCAAACAGTTGTCGGCGCTGGACGTGATTCCGCGCATCGCCGACGAGTTCTTCGCGCGCTTCGGGCGTCGTTCCGGTGGGCTGGTGCGCGGCTATCGAACTGAGGATGCGGAAACCATCGTGGTGGCGCTGGGTTCGGTGCTCGGCACGCTGAAGGACACCGTGGACGAGATGCGCGCCGATGGCATCGCGATCGGTGTGCTCGGCATCCAGTCGTTCCGACCATTCCCACTCGCCGCGGTGCGTGCGGCGCTGCAAAACGCGCGCAATGTGGTGGTGCTGGAAAAGAGTTTTTGCATCGGTCTGGGTGGCGTGGTCTCCACCGACGTGCGGCTGGCGCTGTCGGGTCTGCAACTGCACGGCTATACCGTGGTGGCCGGGCTGGGTGGCCGCGCCATCACCAAGGCGTCGTTGCACCGCACCCTGCGCGAAGCCATCGCCGGCACATTGCAACCGCTGACCTTCATGGACCTGGACTGGGGCATCGTCAACCGGCAGTTGCAGCGCGAAGCGCAGGTGCGCCGCAGCGGCCCGATCGCCGAAAACCTGTTGCGCGACGTCGGCGCCATCGCCGCAAAGGTGGTATGAAATGGGCCAGCCCATCAAGTTCTATCAGACCGGCACCTTCACGGTGGGCAATCGCCTGCTGGAGCCCGAACAACGCAGCGTGCAGGCATCGATCGAGCGCAGCAACTCGATCAACTCGGGCCATCGCGCCTGCCAGGGTTGCGGCGAGGCTCTGGGCGCGCGCTATGCGGTCGATGCCGCGATGCGCGCCACGCAAGGCCAACTGATCGCAGCCAACGCCACCGGCTGTCTGGAAGTGTTTTCGACGCCGTACCCGGAGTCCTCGTGGCAACTGCCGTGGATTCACTCGCTGTTCGGCAACGCCGCCGCCGTGGGCACCGGCATTGCGGCGGCGCTCAAGGTGAAGGCGCGCAAGGCCGGTCTGCAACGCAGCGAGGTGCGGGTGATCGCACAGGGCGGTGATGGTGGCACCACCGATATCGGTTTCGGCTGCCTGTCCGGCATGTTCGAGCGCAACGACGACGTGCTCTACATCTGCTACGACAACGAGGCCTACATGAACACCGGCGTGCAGCGCAGCTCGGCGACGCCGCCCGCTGCGCGCACCAACACCACCATGGCGGTGGGCGAAAACCCCGGCGCCGAATTCGGGCAGGGCAAGAACCTGCCGCGCATCGCCATGGCGCACGAAATCCCCTACGTCGCCACCGCCACCGTGGCCGATCTGCACGATCTGGAAGCCAAGGTGGAAAAGGCGATGAGCCTGCACGGCGCGCGCTATCTGCACATCCTGGTGCCGTGCCCGCTGGGTTGGGGCTCGGCCAGTTGCGACACCATCAAGCTGGCGCGGCTGGCGCGCGAGACCGGCATCTTCCCGGAGTTTGAAGCCGAACGCGGCGAGGTCACCCGGGTCACTCGAATCCGCCGTCGGGTGCCGGTGGAGGAATACCTCAAACCGCAGAAGCGCTTTGCCCATCTGTTTGCCGGCAAGGGCCGTCCCGACTTGATCGCCCGTATCCAGGCCGATGCCGATCGCAATATCGCGCGCTTCGGCTTGCTCGCCGACGAGGTGACCGCATGAGCATGCAAAAGCCTTTCGCCATTACCCTCGATCCGGGCTCGTCGCTGGCCAACAAGACCGGTAGCTGGCGCACCGAGCGTCCGGTGTACGTGGATCGCCTGCCGGCGTGCAATGCCGAGTGTCCCGCCGGCGAGGACATCCAGGGCTGGTTGTTTCATGCCGAGAGCGGCGATTACGAGTCGGCGTGGCGACACCTGATCCGCGACAATCCGTTCCCGGCGATCATGGGCCGGGTCTGCTATCACACCTGCGAAGGCGTCTGTAACCGCGGCCAGATCGACGCCAGCGTCGGCATCAATTCGGTAGAGCGTTTCCTCGGCGATTTCGCCCTGCGCGAGCACTGGCAGTTCGATCCCCCCGCGAGCGAAACCGGCAAGCACGTGCTGGTGGTGGGTGCCGGCCCATCGGGCATGTCGGCGGCCTACCACCTGCGCCGTTTCGGTCACGCCGTGACGGTGGTCGAGGCCGGCCCGCTGATGGGCGGCATGATGCGCTTTGGCATTCCCAAATACCGGCTTCCGCGCGATGTGCTGGACGCCGAAATGCAGCGCATCGTGGCGATGGGTGTGAACGTGCAACTCAACACCAAGGTCGACGACATCGCGCACACGATGCGCGACGGCGGTTACGACGCCGCGTTTCTGGCGGTGGGCGCACACATCGCAAAGCGCGCCTACATTCCGGCCAAGGATTCCTCGCGCATTCTCGATGCGGTGGCCGTGCTGCGCTCCATGGAAGGCGCCGAACCGCCGCTGCTCGGCCGGCGCGTGGTGGTCTACGGCGGCGGCAACACCGCGATCGATGTGGCGCGCACCGCCAAACGCCTGGGCGCGACCGACGCCATCATCGTTTACCGCCGCACTCGTGAGAAAATGCCGGCGCATGATTTCGAAGTAGAGGAAGCGCTGCAAGAGGGCGTGATGGTGAAGTGGCTCTCCACCATCAAGAGCGCCGACGGCGTTTCGCTGACCATCGAGAAGATGGTGCTGGACGAACACGGCAAACCGCAGCCCACGGGCGAAGTGGAAACCCTGGAATCCGACTCGCTGGTGCTGGCGTTGGGTCAGGATGTGGATCTGTCATTGCTCGAAAACCTGCCCGACCTGGAGCTGAAGGACGGGGTGGTGCAGGTCGATCCACTCACCATGATGACTGCGCATCCCGGCCTGTTTGCCGGTGGCGACATGGTGCCGGCCGAGCGCAACGTCACCGTCGCCGTGGGCCACGGCAAGAAGGCCGCGCGCCACATCGATGCCTGGCTTCGCGGCACCGCGGTGAACGCCGCGCCCAAACACGCGCCGGCCGACTTCGCGCGCATCAACGCCTGGTATTACAGCGATGCCTCCAAGACGGTGCGTCCACAACTCGACCTCGCCCGCCGCACCAGCAGCTTCGACGAGGTGCAAGGTGGCCTGACCCAGGACAACGCCCTGTTCGAGGCGCGCCGCTGCCTGAGTTGCGGCAACTGCTTCGAGTGCGACAACTGCTACGGCGTGTGCCCCGACAACGCCGTGATCAAGCTCGGCCCCGGCCAGCGTTTCGAATTCAACTACGACTACTGCAAAGGCTGCGGCGTCTGCGTCGCCGAGTGCCCCTGCGGCGCCATCGACATGGTGGCGGAGGATGTGTAACGGCCGTCGGCGCGGGCCCCATGGACCTTGAACCGACCTAAGGATGGCGCCTTGCAATGTAGGTCGGTTCAAGCACCACCGGCGCGGAACCGACATCGCGCTGGTGCACCTTGCGCCACCCATGAATGCACTGGCGCGGCCGCACTTTGCGCCGACCTGCTTGTCTTTGAGTCAGCGCCATTCACACTGCCCCATCGGGAACAGGAAACCGCTATGCAAAAACGCACTCTGGGAGACAGTGGCCTTGAGGTCTCGGCGCTTGGCCTGGGTTGCATGGGCCTGAGCTTTGCCTACGGCCAGCCGCTACCGCGCACGGAGGGCATCGCGCTGATCCGCGCGGCGGTCGAGCGCGGCGTCACCTTGTTCGACACTGCCGAAGTCTACGGCCCGTTCAGCAATGAGGAACTGCTCGGCGAGGCGCTGGCGCCGGTGCGTGGGCAGGTGGTGATCGCCACCAAGTTCGGGTTCCACATCGGCGCCGATGGCAAGTACGATGGCATGGACAGCCGCCCCGAGCACATCCGCGCGGTGGCCGAGGCCTCGCTCACGCGCCTGCGAACCGACGTCATCGATCTGTTCTACCAGCACCGTGTTGACCCCGATGTGCCGATCGAGGACGTGGCCGGCACCGTGAAAGACCTCATCGCCGAGGGCAAGGTCAAACACTTCGGCCTTTCCGAAGCGAGCGCGCAGACCATCCGCCGCGCCCACGCGGTGCAAGCGGTCACAGCGTTGCAGAGCGAGTACTCGCTGTGGTGGCGCGAGCCCGAAACCAAGCTGCTTCCCACGCTGGCAGAACTCGGCATTGGCTTGGTGCCGTTCAGCCCGTTGGGTCGCGGTTTCCTCACCGGCACCATCAACGCAGACACCCAATTCGACAGCAGCGACTTTCGCAATACCTCACCGCGCTTCGCGCCGGAGGCACGCAAGGCCAATCAGGCGCTGACCGATCAGATCGCCCGCATCGCGCAGCAAAAGAACGCAACACCGGCGCAGATCGCGCTGGCATGGCTGCTGGCGCAAGCACCCTGGATCGTGCCAATCCCCGGCACCACCAAGCTGCATCGGCTGGAGGAAAATATCCGCGCGACCACGCTCGAGTTGAGCACCAGCGACCTGCGCGAGATCGCCGACGCCACCGCGCGCATCACCGTGCACGGCGAACGCTACTCCGAAAGCGCGGAGCGCATGGTGGATCGCTGAACAATGTCGGTGCAATCCGCTGTCCACCATTGCAACGCCGCCAACCCCGAGGAAGCGCAACCATGACCATCCGTTTCTACGCGGCGCAATCCGCCACCGCTGCCCTCGCCCCGTTTCGGATCCTGCCCCGGACGCCGAAGGCCGATGACGTGGTGATCGACATGCCGAGCAAATGACCGCCGCCATCGGCCAGTTCGACCTGATCATGGACACCGTGCCCTGCGCCCACGACATCAAACCCTACCTGCCGACACTGGCCGTTGGCGCGACGCTGATGCTGGTCGGCTACCTGGGTGAACTCGACCCGGCACTGAACACCACCGCGATGGTGCTGCAACGCAAATCCGTCGCCGGCTCATTGATTGGCGGCATCGCCGAAACCCAGGAAATGCTCGATTTTTGCGGCCAGCACGGCATCCCCTCCGACCTTCGGGTAATCCGCTTCCAGGACATCAACGCCGCCTACGAGCGCATGCTCAAACGTGACGTAAAGTACCGCTTCGTGATCGATATGGCTTCGTTGAAGGCGGGGTGAGCCGAGGCCACCGCGATTCTCCGCTGGCCCAATCGCAGCATGCGAAGTTCAGCGCCGGGCGGTCGGAGTGGCTCCGCATCGTCTCTGGGCCGGCGGCCCAATGGCTTGGCCGAGCCGCATCCGGCTGGCCCATTCACTGGCCGCACTGCCCGCCAACGATCACTGCAACATGCGCGTGCGGCTTCGCATCGACCGGCGCATTGCCGCGACGGCGGGCAGGGTGCATCCAGATTCCCTCCGTTTACGTATCTTGTCCAGTCAGCGTCTGCCCTTCCGGCAGACTGTGCACGCGGCCACATCCGACGGGAACCTGGGTATGATCTTTTTCGATAAAGCCTTCACCAAGGCGACGACCGTCCGGGTGCCAAGACCCATGTCCCCTTCCCCGAGCCATGCCGCACCCGATGCGCTGTACTGGTCGGCGCAGATGGCCGCGGTGGCGGTGAAGCGCGACCGCGCCAGTTTCATGCGCATTTACGATCACTTTGCGCCGCGTCTGCAACGCTACCTGTGCAATCTCGGCGTGCCTGAGTCGATGGCCGACGAGCTGGTGCAGGATGCGTTGCTCACCCTGTGGCGCAAGGCCGCCACATTCGATCCGGCGCGCGCCAGCCTGTCCACCTGGCTGTACCGCGTGGCGCGCAACCTGTACATCGACCACGTGCGCCGCGAGCCGCACTGGTTGCCGATCCAGGAAGGTCTGGACCGGCTCGATGATGGCGAATCCGGCCGGCTCGACTCGGAACCGGAGTCGTACTTCGACCAGGACATACTGAAGCAGGCGATCGATCGCCTTCCTCCGGTACAGGCCAAGCTGGTCCGCATGGGTTACCTGGAAAGCAAAAGCCACAGCGAAATCTCCGCTGAAATGGACATGCCGCTGGGTTCGGTCAAATCTTCGCTGCGCCGCGCATTCGCTAAATTGCAAGGCAGCATGAGGGCGCCGCGATGACACCGAACCACCACCTCGACGACGCCACCTTGCTCAGCTATTCGGCCGGCGCCCTACCGGCGGCGCTGGCGGTGGTCGCTGCCACACACCTGGAGCGCTGCACGGTGTGTCGTGCGCAGCTGCTTGATGCCGATCAGATCGGCGGCGTGCTGATCCAGCAGCAACGCGGCGCTGCACCGAGC
>JBGSKT010000566.1:0-1688 GCA_041741075.1 Lysobacterales bacterium | reverse complement strand
CCTCCGGCGGGTGCCGGTCGCGGGCGCCGGCGATTGCGCGGCATCCACGGTACTGGCGCCGGCCTCGCCCATTCGCAACGGCGCTGGTGCCGCAGCCGATAGCGGGTATTCTGTTGCGATCCGGTGGGTTCGAGGAATGTGGCAATGACAGCGAGCGGCGCAACCGAGACCCGGCACGAGCCGATGAGCAAGGTCGATACCGCCTGGTTGCGGATGGAGCGACCGAGCAACCTGATGATGATCACCGGGGTGATGATGTTCGCCGACCGGCTCGATCCGGCGCGCTTTCGCAAGATCGTGCGTGAGCGCTTCATCAGCATTCCGCGTTTCCGGCAGAAGGCGGTGGACGCACCCGGTGGCGCTTACTGGCAGACCGACACCGAATTCGATCTGGACTGGCACCTGCGCATTGCCGGCCTGCCCGGTCGCGCCGGCAAGGTGGAACTGGAGCGTTTGTGCTCGCAGCTGGCCTCGACCCCGCTGGATGCTTCCAAGCCGCGCTGGCAGTTCCATCTGGTCGAAGGATACGACGGCGGCAGCGCATTGATCACCCGTGTCCATCATTGCTACGCCGACGGCATCGCCCTGGTCCAGGTATTGCTGTCGCTGACCGATGTGCAGCCGCACCAGTTGGAGAAAGCGGCTTTGGCCAAGGTCTGGTTCAAGGAAGATCCGGGCAGCGTGCTCGACCGTCTGCTGGCGCCGGCGCGCAAGGGCATCAGCCAGGCGGTGCATCTGACCGAGACGGTGATCGACAAAGGCCGCGAACTACTCGCCGATCCCGAGCAACTGGCCCGACTGGCGCATGAGGGCGGCGAAATCGCGCGCGAACTCGCCGTGGTGGTCAGCCTGAGCGACGACCCACCGACGCGTTTTCGCGGCCCGATCGGGGTCAGCAAACGCTGCGCCTGGGCCGATCCGTTGCCGCTCGACGAAGTCAAGGCGGTCGGTCAGGCGTTTGCCTGCACGGTCAATGATGTGCTGCTGGCGACCGCCGCCGGCGCACTGCGTCGTTACCTGATCAACCATGGCGACGATCCGGACGGGATTACCATCCGCGCCACCGTGCCGGTCAACCTGCGGCCGCTCGAACATGCCAAGAAACTGGGCAATCATTTCGGCCTGGTGTTCCTTGAGTTGCCGATCGGCGAAGCCAATCCGCTGGCCAGGCTGACGCGGGTGGTCGAGAGCATGCGCGAGATCAAGCAATCGCGGCAGGCGGTGATGGCGTTCGGCCTGCTCGCCGCGCTCGGCATGTGCCCGGCGGCGATTCTGGGGCCGGCGTTGGAGATGTTCAGCCGCAAGGCCAGTACCGTTGCCACCAATGTGCCCGGCCCACAGATGCCGCTGTACCTGGCCGGCAGTCGCATCGAGTCGCAGATGTTCTGGGTGCCGCAGACCGGATCGATCGGCATGGGCATCAGCATCCTGAGCTATGACGGCCAGGTGTATTTCGGGCTGATCACCGACGCCAAACGGGTGGCCGATCCGGAGGCATTGGTTGCCCTGTTCCGACTGGAGTTCGAAAAGCTGCTGCTGCTGGCCTTGATGGCGGGTAGCGTGGAGCCGCTCGACGCGGCCCAGGCCGAGGCGCTGCTGCTGCGTTTTGAACCAGCGGCGGCGCCGAAACCAAAAACCAGGCCGAAGCCGGGCCCGAAACCAGTCCGGGCCGCGGCCGGTCGTGCGCG
>JBGSKT010000565.1:0-2860 GCA_041741075.1 Lysobacterales bacterium | reverse complement strand
CGCCCCGGTGGCGGCGGCCGGGCCCTTGCTGATGGCCGAGCTGGACGCGCTCGGTCGCGCCTTTCTGCACCCCGAGCACCCGCTGCTGGCGATCATCGGCGGCTCCAAAGTTTCGAGCAAGCTCGCCCTGCTGGAAAGCCTGGTCAGGAAGGTCGATCAATTGATCGTCGGCGGCGGCATTGCCAATACCTTTCTGGCCGCAGACGGCAAGCCGGTCGGCAAATCCCTGTACGAACCCGATCTGGTCGCCACCGCCAAACGTATTCTGGACGCTGCCGCGGCGCGCGGCGCCAGCATCCCGCTGCCGGTCGACGTGGTCGTCGCCGACCGCTTCGATGCCGAAGCCAGCGCCACCCTCAAATCAGTGGATACGGTCGAACCCGACGATCTGATCCTCGATATCGGCCCGGCCACCGCTGCCCACTACGCCGAACTGATCGGCGCCGCCAAAAGTCTGGTCTGGAACGGCCCGGTCGGGGTGTTCGAATTCGAGGCCTTTGCGGAAGGCAGTCGGGTGGTGGCCACGGCGGTCTCCGCTTCGCCGGCTTTCTCGGTGGCCGGTGGCGGCGACACCCTGGCCGCGATCGATCTGTTCGGGGTCGCCGAAGGAATCGACTACATCTCGACCGGTGGCGGCGCCTTCCTGGAGTTTCTCGAAGGCCAGGAACTGCCGGCAGTGGCCATGCTCAAGCAGCGCGGCACCGGCTCGGTGCCGCGTTCGTAGCGTTCGTAGCCCGGAAGAAGCGTAGCGGATTCCGGGGAAGTTGTAGGGAAGTTCAATTCCCGGAATCCGCTGCGCTTCTTCCGGGCTACAAACTCCGGTCTACGCATCAATTCCCGTGTTTGTGCTTCAGATCTCGACCTGGGTGCCGAGTTCGATCAACCGGTTGCCCGGAATCTGGAAGAACGCGGTTGCCGACTGCGAATTGCGCGACAGGAAGGCGAACAACTTGTCGCGCCACAGTGGCATGCCCGGGCGGTCGGTCGAAACCACGGTCTCGCGGCTGAGGAAGAAGGTCGTATCCATCATGTCGAAAGGCAGGCCGCGCGCCTCGCAGCTTTCCATCAAGCGCGGCACGTTCGGGTCTTCGGCAAATCCGAAATACAGCCGGACGATGTAAAAGTCATTGCCCAGGTCCTCGATCGCGATACGTTTGTCGGCTTCGGCGTGGGGCTCTTCCAGGGTTTCGACATTGAGCAGCACATTGCGCTCGTGCAGCACCTTGTTGTGTTTGAGATTGTGCAGCAGGGCGTGCGGCACCGAGTCCAGATTGGCGGTCATGAATACCGCCGTGCCCGGCACCCGGTGCGGCGGGTGCGCCGCGATCGAATGGATGAACGGGTCCAGCGCCAGGCCTTCCGCGCGCATCTGCGTGCGCAGCAGGGCGCGGCCCTTGCGCCAGGTGCTGAGTAGCAGGAACACCACCGCGCCAAGCGCCAGCGGGAACCAGCCGCCATGCGGAATCTTGACCGCGTTGGCGGCGAAGAAGGCCAGATCGATGCTCAGGAACACGGCGCCGACCAGCACCGCCAGCCACGGCTTCCAGTGCCACAGGCTGACCGCCACGATCAATGCCAGCAGGGTATCGATCAGCATCGCCCCGGTGACCGCGATGCCATAGGCCGCGGCCAGATGACTCGAAGTCTGGAAGCCAAGAATCACCAGGATGATCGCGATCAGCAGGAAGCGGTTGACCCAGGGCACGAAAATCTGCCCGGCGGTTTCATCCGAGGTATGCAGGATCTGCATGCGCGGCGCAAAGCCGAGCTGCACCGCCTGCCGGGTCACCGAGAACGCCCCCGAGATCACCGCCTGCGAGGCGATCACCGCAGCCATCGCCGCCAGCGCGATCATCGGATACAGCGCCCAGTCCGGCGCCAGCAGATAAAACGGGTTGCGCGCCACGCTCGGGTCGACCAAGAGCAGAGCGCCCTGGCCGAAGTAATTCAGCAGCAGGCCCGGAAACACCCAGTAGAACCAGGCGGTACGGATCGGCCGGGCACCGAAATGGCCCATGTCGGCGTAGACCGCCTCGGCCCCGGTGATCGCCAGCACCACGGTGCCGAGCGAAAGGAACGACAGCAGCGGATGCGCCAGAAAGAACTGCACCGCGTAGTAAGGACTGAGCGCCTTCAGGATCGCTGGCGCCTTGGCGATCTCGATCGCCCCGAGCAAGCCCAGCACCACAAACCACAGACACATGATCGGGCCGAATACCGCGCCGACGCTGGCGGTGCCGCGCCGCTGAAACGAAAACAGCGCGACCACGATCAGCAGCGACACCGGCACCACATAGCGATCCATGCCCGGCGCGGCCACGTTCAGGCCCTCGACCGCACCCATGATCGACATCGCCGGGGTGATCACGCCGTCGCCATAGAACAGCGAGGCGCCGAGCACCGCCAGGATGATCACAAGGCGCCGCAGCCAGCGTTTTCCGCCGACCGCGCGCATCGCCAAGGCCATCAGCGCCATGATCCCACCCTCACCGCGATTGTCGGCGCGCATGATGAACACCACGTACTTGAGCGAGACCACCAGGGTCAGCGCCCACACCGCCAGCGACAGCACGCCGAACACATTGGTCTCGTTGATCGGCAGCGCATGCGGGCCATGAAACGCCTCGCGCATGGTGTACAGCGGGCTGGTGCCGATATCGCCAAACACGACACCGACCGCCGCCACCGCCAGCGTCACCGTGCCGGTGGCCTTCGTTTGCTCGTTGGGGGAATGCATCAGATCAGCGGCAGCGCCGAAAGCAGGAACTCAGGCGGCTAGTGTACCTTTTCAGAGGACGCAAGACGGAGGACAGAGGACAGAGCACGGAAAGGCGTCGCCCCGGCGCAGGCCGGGGCCCAG
>JBGSKT010000564.1:0-2339 GCA_041741075.1 Lysobacterales bacterium | reverse complement strand
GCACCGTGGCCTATTCCTACGACGCCTTTGCCGCGGGCGAGGACAGCCTGTACACCGCGCTGAATGCCAGCTACGAGACCCCGTGGTATGGGATCAGCGTCACCGGTGAAGTCGGCTACTACGACTTCAGTAATTTCGATGAAGGTGCCGATTTCAATTACGTGCACTACGGCCTGGGACTGACCAAGGAGTTCGGCCCGTTCAGCACCGCCCTGCAGTGGTCTGATTCGGATAACGACGCCGCGAGTTTCTTCGGCAAAACTGCCGATTCGCGGGTGTTTTTCACCGTTTCGCTGAGCACCGATCTGTAATCGTGGCCGATGCGTCTGAAGCAAAAAGCCGCGGCCAGTCCGCGGCTTTTTGTTGGGCGTCGCCATGGGCCCCGGTCAGGCCGAAGAATGCGCATGCGTTTTGCTGATCACTTTTCCGCCCAGGCCCGAGCTTACGCCGACGCGCGTCCGGGCTATCCGCCAGAACTGTTTTCCTGGTTGGCCGACCAGTGCCCAGGCCATGACCTGGCCTGGGACGTGGCCTGCGGCAATGGCCAGGCCAGCGTCGCCCTGGCCGCACATTTCGACCGGGTATGGGCAAGCGATGCCAGTGCCAACCAGATCGCTGCGGCGCGGCCGCAGGCCGGGGTGCATTACGTGGTCGAGCCGGCCGAAGCCTGCACGCTTGCCGCTGCCAGTGCCGACCTGGTCACCGTGGCCCAGGCCTGGCACTGGTTCGACCCGGATCGCTTCGCCGCCGAAGTCCGCCGCGTGCTGCGCCCGGGCGGGCTGTTCGCTGCCTTCAATTACGGTCTGACCTTGGTCAGTCCAACCGTCGACGCGGTGTTCCACCAGCTGTATCACGATGTACTGGGTGGCGACTGGCCGCCGGAACGCGAGTTCGCAGTCGAGCGTTTCGGCGAATTGCCGCTACCGTTCCCGGCCCTGACCGAAACCCCGGCGCTGGCGATCGAATGCCAGTGGACGCTGGCGCAGTATCTGGCCTATCTGCGCTCCTGGTCGGCCAGCCAGCGCTATCGCCAGCGCACCGGCCGCGATCCGCTCGCCGAGCTCTCCGCGGACTTTGCCCGGGGCTGGGGCGAGACCGAGCGCATCAGGACCGTGCGCTGGCCACTCACGCTGCGTGCCTGTCGCAAGCCCGACGAGCGGAGCTGACCGGGCGTGCCGGTCTTCCGGCTCGGGGGCGAGTTGTAGGAGTGACGCCTGCGTCGCGATTGCCGCTTCGGTAGCCCGGTCGCGACGCAAGCGTCGCTCCTACATTCCTGCCCCGTCGCTCCCACATTCCTGCCGATCCCACCAGCCGCAGTCGGGCTCAGCCGATCCACAGCAGCAATTCGAGAATGAGCGCCACGCCCAGGCCCCAGGCGGCGTTGAGCAGCAAGGCCCCGATCACGGTCTTGCGATCGACCGGCAGACCCTTGGCCGGAAACACCACGCCGAGAGCGACCACGCTGGGCAGGATGGCACCGGCGACGATCCAGACCCAAACGCCATACCAGCCAAGCAACACCATGGCGTAGCCGATCGCAATCGCCCAGACCCCGCCCCAGAACGCCAGGGAAACCACCTGCGGTACCCCGAATGGCTTGGTCGCGGTCTTGTTCCAGGCCGGCCGCGGGCTGATGCCACGCGCATGCAACAAGGCGAGCAGACCCTGATGGAACACCAGGGTGGCAACGAAGCCAGCCACGAACCAGTAGGCAAACTGCATGCTACACCTCCGCGATCAGCCGGCCCGGATGCTTGGCCGGACGACCATGGTCCGCGATACCATCACCAAATGGAAGTACTGCTGATCACCTTCGACGACCTGATGGATGCCGAGATTTTCGCCGGCCTGCTGCGCGACCATGGCGTCGGGGCAAGAATCGAGAACACGCACACCCTGGCGGTGAACTGGCTGTGGGGCCCGGCGCTCGGATTTTTCAAGATTATGGTGCCACAGGCGCAGTTGCTCACCGCACGTGGTCTGCATTCGCGTTGGCAGCGGGGCGAGTTCGCCCTGGATTACCGCGCGGATGACGAGTCGGTGGCCCCAATCGGCGATGACTGAGTCGATTGCCGGAAAACACCCAACCGAGCAGGCCTGCACCCGCTGTGGCGCCTGTTTGCCGGTCTGCCCGGCGGGACTGTCGCCGACCGACCTGCATCTGGCCATCCGCGCGCTCGATTGGCCCCGGGTTGCCGCCTTGCGCATCGATGCCTGTAACGAATGCGCGGCCTGCGAACCGGTCTGCCCGAGCGCGATCGCCCTGGTCGCCGACTTCCGTTTCGCCCGCGCCGAACTGGACTGGCGGGCCGCGGAACAGCAACGCGCCGAGGCCGCCC
>JBGSKT010000563.1:0-2840 GCA_041741075.1 Lysobacterales bacterium | reverse complement strand
GCGGCGGCGGCGGTTGCTCGATGCGGATCGGCTCGCGCTTGGACTGGCGCACCCCGTTCGGCCTTCAGCGTGACCGCGCGTTCCTGTTGCAACGCCCTGCCCTCGGCGCCGTCGCTGCGCAGCCGCCAGCGCCGCAGCAACCAGGTGCCTGCGTTTACCGTCGCCGCACCGATCCGCTCCATCAACGCGAACCAGGACAGCCCGGTGACCAGGGTGATCGAGACCAGCAGCAGGCCAAACAGGATCAGGGTGGCGCCCAACTGACCCAGAGCCGAGCGCGCCAGATCGCCGAGAATCTGGCCGAGCACGCCACCGGCATGCGCCGGCAGACGAAGACTGAAATGATCGAAGTGCAGATGCGACAGCGCCGCGCCGGTGATCAGCAGTCCCACGCAACCCAGCAACAGCCAGGCTGAGTCCGAGCGGCTAGTGCCGGGCAACGGATGCAGGTCGCGTACCAGACGCCAGGCGATGCCGACCATCAACAGCGGGAAGATATAGGCAGTGAGGCCAAACAGCTGCAGCAGAGAGTCGGCGGTCCAGGCGCCGACCCAGCCGCCGCTGTTGGCGACCGGATCATTGCCACCGGCGTGCGACCAGCTCGGATCGTCCGGGCTGTAGCTGTAAAGGCACAGCGCCAGATAGACCAGCACCGGCAACAGCAGGAAGACCATGGCTTCGCGCAGCCGGCGGTCCCAGACGGTCGGCGGTTGCGAAGACATCGATTCGGCGGATTGGCTGGCCAAAGGGTAACCCTGTTCGGAGCCGGCATTTTAGCGGGAGAACCGGGCGCGCCGGTAAGTTCCCGCCGACTTGAGTGTTGGGAAAACTCCGTCGCCCCGGCGCAGGCCGGGGCCCAGTCCGGACGCTGGCGGCAGCGCCAACCACTGGGTCCCGGCCTTCGCCGGGACGACGCCGTTCGGGACCGGGCCGGTGCCGGGCATTACACTCGGTGCCAACCTATCCAGCTGGATACCCGTCATGCCGCTCGATCCCGGATTCCACGACTGGCCCCTGCCCTATGCCGAGCAACTCGACCAGCGACCCCTGGCGGCGATCACCCTGGTGGTGATCCACTGCACCGAGCTGCCCGATCTGGCGATGGCGCGCGCCTATGGCGAACGCGTGCTCTACGTCGACCGAGGCACCGGCAACAGCGGGCATTTCTACATCGATCGCGACGGCCGGGTGCATCGCTTCGTGCCGGTCGACCGCGTCGCCCACCACACCCGCGGCTACAACCCGCAGTCGATCGGGATCGAACTGGACAATCGCGGGCGCTATCCGGACTGGCTGGATTCCCGCCAGCAACGGATGAGCGAGCCCTACACCGAACCCCAGCTCGACGCGCTGGCCCGGCTGCTTACCACGCTGCGACGCGAATTACCGCAGCTGAAACACATCGCCGGACACGAGGATCTGGACACCGCCGAGGTCCCGGCCAGCGATGACTCCGGCCTGCGGGTGCGGCGCAAGCGCGACCCCGGGCCGCTGTTTCCCTGGCCGCGCGTCGAAGGGCTCGGCCTGCAGCGGCTGGGGGCGCCGCTTCCAGAGGACGGATGACGGAGGACAGATGACAGAAGACAGAAGACAGAAGACAGAAGACAGAAACCACCGTCGCCCCGGCGAACGCCGGGGCCCAGTGCTGGATGCGGCGGAACCGATAAAAAGCACTGGACCCCGGCTTGCGCCGGGGCGACGGAAGGGTGGATAAGTACCTCTGCGCAGCAACTGCGGTCATACTTCGCACCGCCCGAATCCAGCCGAACGCCATGACCGAATCCGTTGTTTCCGAACTGATCGAACTGCTCCAGCTCGAACGCCTGGAGGAGAATCTCTACCGCGGTCAGAGCCGTGATATCGGCACCAAGTACGTGTTTGGTGGCCAGGTGCTGGGGCAGGCGCTGTCGGCGGCGCAACGCACGGTGGAAGGACGCGCGGTGCATTCGCTGCACGCCTATTTCCTGCGCGCCGGTGACATCGAAACCCCGATCATCTACCAGGTCGAGCGGCCGCGCGACGGCCGCAGCTTCACCACCCGCAGTGTCGCGGCGATCCAGCACGGGCAGCAAATCTTCGGCATGGCCGCCAGTTTCCAGGTCGAGGAATCCGGGGTCGAACACCAGCTGTCCATGTCGATCGTGCCCGGCCCGAACGAACTGGAGCCGCCAGCGGAACTGTCGACGGACACGCTCGATCACATCCCGGCCAAGCTGCGACGCTGGCTGAGCCGCAAGGGCCCGTTCGAGTTCCGTCACGTCTATCCGCGCGACGAGCTGCACCCGCCCAAACGCCCGCCGTTCCAGCAGGTCTGGTTCAAGCTGCGCGAGCCGATCGGCGACGACCCCAACCTGCACCGGGCGATGCTCGCCTATGCCTCGGACTTTCATCTGATCGGCACCGCCGCCCTGCCACACGGCATTTCCTACCTGCAAGCCAACGTGATGGTGGCGAGTCTCGACCACGCGATGTGGTTCCATCGCCCGTTCCGGGTCGACCAGTGGCTGCTGTATTCCTGCGACAGCCCAAGCGCCCAGGGCGCCCGCGGGCTGGCGCGCGGCATGTTTTACAGCGAGTCCGGGCAACTGGTCGCATCGACCGTGCAGGAAGGCCTGATCCGGATCCTTGACCGGGAAGCCGGCTGATGCGTCAGGTATTTAGTTCTCCGCGGCTGGAAAACGTCGACGGCGTCGAGGCTTTTCTGCACCAGCATGACATTGCCACCCATGTCAGCAACCGCGACAAGCTGCGCCGCGACCGCTTCCGCCGGCCGAGTTACAGCCAGCCGGCGAGCGAGCGCAACTGGCCGGCGGTGTGGGTGCTGCACGCCGAAGATCTGC
>JBGSKT010000562.1:0-6968 GCA_041741075.1 Lysobacterales bacterium | reverse complement strand
GCTCGGCGCCGACCGCGGCGGCTGAGCGGGAGCCGGTCGGCCCGGCCCTGCGTTTTGCCGAGCACGCACTGACCCTGGCCGAAGCCGAGTGCCAGCGGCAGATTTTTCGCGACGGTTTGACCGGATTGCCGAACCGCTTGGCGCTGCGGCAGTTGTTGAACGAGCGCTTGCGCACCGGGCGGCCACGCGGGCGCGAGTTTGCGCTGTTGTTCATCGATCTCGACGAATTCAAGCGCATCAACGACACCCTCGGACACGATGCGGGGGATGAAATCCTGGTGGAGACCGGCAAGCGTTTCGGCGCGGTGCTGCGTGCCGAGGGCCCGTCCTGTGAGTATTTCATGGCGCGTCTGGGCGGTGACGAGTTCATCATTCTGCTGACTTGCGCAGCCGCCCGGCAGCTCGCCGGTCGGGTTGCGGAGAAGCTGCTGACGGCGGTGAGCCAGCCGTTTCGGGTGGCCGATCAGAACCTGCACCTGAGTACCAGCATCGGCATCACTTCGTTCCCCGAAGACGCCGACAATGCCGGACAGCTGCTTAAGAACGGCGATATCGCCCTGTATCTGGCCAAGGTACACGGGCGCAACTGCTACCGCTACTTCACCCCGTATCTGACCGAGCTCGCCGATGATCGCCTGGCCTTGGAACAGGACCTGCGCGAGGCCCTGGTCAACGGCGAACTACAGGTTTTCTATCAGCCGATCGTGCACCTCGACAGCGGCATCATTTGCGGTGCCGAGGCCCTGCTGCGCTGGAACCACCGCAGTCGCGGGCAGGTTTCGCCCACCATTTTCATCGCCATCGCCGAAGATGTCGGCCTGATCGACGTGATCGGTCATCTGGCCCTGCGCGAGGCCCTGCGCGAGGCCAGCAGCTGGTCCCAGGTCGATGGCGCCGCCCCGTTCATCGCGGTCAATCTTTCGGTTAAACAATTGCGCGATGTGCGCTTTCCGCACAATGTGGCGAGCCTGCTCGATGAAACCGGGCTGGTGCCGTCCCGCCTGCACCTGGAGATCACCGAAAGCGCGCTGCTCGATGACCAGCCGCTGGCATTCGCCGCGCTGGAAGCGCTGAACCGGATCGGCGCGCGGCTATGGCTGGACGACTTCGGCACCGGTTTTTCCGGCCTGAGCCACCTGCGCCGGGTTGCCGTCGCCGGGGTCAAGATCGACCGCAGTTTCACTGCCGATCTGCTCTCCGACCGGCACGACCTGGCGCTGACCAGCGCGATCGTGGCGATGGCACGCTCACTCGACATCACCGCCGTCGCCGAAGGCGTGGAAACGGTAGCGCAGGTCGAGATACTGCGGTCGCTGAATTGCGAATTCGGCCAGGGCTACTGGTTCGGGCAGCCGATGCCGGCGGCCGACTTCCGTGCGCTATTGGACAGCCAGCGCGCGGTCCAGTCGGTTTCAGCGATGCCGCGCGACCTGGCCAGTTGATCGCACCAACACGGGTGGACGGAAAGCCCGGCACAGAAGGTAGGTTGGAGCCGGAAGTACGGTGGATAAGCGCAGCGCATCCACCCTCTCCCAAGCATCCAGGCTGCCCAATGAAAACCGCCGTCGTCCCGGCGAACGCTGGGACCCAGTGTCTGGTCTGTCGCCACGGTCACCGCTGGGCCCCGGCGTTCGCCGGGGCGACGGCTCCTCCGTTCTCTCCACCCGCCGTCGCCGCGTTCAAACCCCGTTCCACCAGGTCAAGCCGGCGCCGAGAAAGTGCAGGCCGATGATCAGGAAGCTGAGCACGATCAGCAGACTGGCGCCCCACAAAACGGCCAGCCAGCGGCCATCATGTTCGAGCAGGGCCATGCCGTAGGCGGCCAGCACCAGGGCGATCGGCACATTGGTGAACGGAATCGGCAGCGCCAGCGCCAGTCCGGTAAGAAACAGCCAGGCGCCGGTGATGCGCCTGCCGATCGGGCTCACAAACCAGATCCAGTTCGGTTGGCACCTGCGTTCCAGACGCAGCAACCAGGGATCGAGTCGGGCGACGAAACGCGCGGTGCCCGCGGTCGGCAGTTCGACCCGACGCATGAATCGCGGCAGCCAGGGGTGTTCGAAGCCGAGCATCATCTGCACGCTGAGCAGGCACAGCATGCCGCCGAATACCGGACCGGAAATGCCGATCGGTAGCGGCACCAGACAGGGCAGACTGATCAGAATCAGCAGTGCACCAAAGCCGCGGCCCTGGATCGCATCGACCAGGTCGCCAAAGGCGATGCCGGGTTCGGTCCGCGACCGCAGCAGATCGGCGAGCAGGGTGGAAATCCGCGCTGGGCGCGGTGCCTTGGGCTTCATTGCTGGTGCTCCGCCGATGGCGGCCCTGATCGGTCGTTCATGGACTGTCGGTCTCGCCGGCGAGCCGGCTGACCAGCAGCTTGTCGATGCGCGCACCGTCCAGATCGACCACCTCGAAGCGGTATCCGGACTGGTCGAACCAGTCGCCGGTATTGGGAATGCGATCGAAGTGCGCCATCACCATCCCGGCCAGGGTGCGATAGCCCTGCTCCTGCTCGTCCGGCAGCGTGCCGAGCGAGAGCAATTCCCGCAGATCGTCGACGCCCAGACTGCCGTCGATCAGCCAACTGCCATCGGCGCGCACGGCGACCTTGGCCTCACCGCCATCCAGGGTGCTCGCCATCGGGCCGAACACCGCGCTCATCACGTTGTTCAGGGTGACCATGCCCTGGATATCGCCGTACTCGTCGACCACAAAGGCGATCTGTGCCTCGGCGTCGCGGAATTCTTCCAGCAACAGCAACACCCGAGCCGATTCCGGTACGAACAGGGGCGGCACGATGTGCTCGAACAGATCGGGCGTTCCACCTTCGACAAAAGCCGCCAGCAGCGATTTGATCTCGACCACGCCGAGCACTTCCCGCTCGTCGCCGCGATACACCGGATAGCGCGAAAACGGCGCGTCGCGCAGCACTGCCAGGTTGGCATCGAGGCTGGCCGCGGCGTTCAGCCAGACCATGCGCGGGCGTGGCGTCATCAGGCTGTCTACGCTACGGTCGCCGAGATTGAGCACCCGATTGACCATATTGCGCTCGTCGGCGTCGATCACTCCCTGCTCGTGGCTCTCGGCGACCAGCATCTTGATTTCCTCTTCGGTTACCTCGTTGTCGTCGCCGTGCCGGATCGGGATCAACTTGAACAGCAAGTCGGTGAGCCAGGCCAGCAGCAGCACCGCGGGCTTGGCGGCGCTGGCCAGCAGCCGCATCGGAATGGCGACCGCGGCGGCAATTTTTTCCGGCTGCACGATCGCCAGACGCTTGGGTACCAGTTCGCCCAGCACCACCGAAAACAACAGGATGATGCCGACGCTAAAACCGACGCTGAGCGGCGCCGCATAGGCCGCCAGCGGATCGATGGCGGCGAGTCTGGGCAGCAGGGCGGCCGACAGCGCATCGCCACCAAAATAGCCAGTGAGAATCCCGATCAGGGTGATCCACACCTGGACCGAGGACAGGAAGCGGTCCGGCGATTCGGCCAGCTCCAGCGCCGCCTGGGCGCGGCGGCTGTCCCTGGCATCCTGGCGCAGCCGGGTCTTGCGCGCGGTCATCACCGCCATTTCGGATAGCGCAAAAAAACCGTTGAGCAGGATCAGCGCAAGAACAACGAAGATTTCGATGGGCATGGGAGCGGTTTCGCGGACGGTTGGCGTTTCATTCAGTTCAGTACCCGCTCGCCATCGACGAAGATCGGTTTGCCCGAGGCAAACGAGTACAACACGTCCGGGCAAACGTCCGCACCGTTGGGCCAGACGATCGTGCCCAATTCACGGTCGGCGCGCACCTGCCGGAAAAAGGCCTCGTCCAGCAGGGGCGCGAAAACGCCGGTGTAGTGCTCGATGACGCGATCCATATCCACCACGGCCGAAAGGCCATCCGCAAAGGTCAGTTCGAGCTTGTGCGCCTCCAGGGGGCGCACGTCTATTACGTCGATCAAGAACATGAGTTACTCCAAGGGAGCGATACGCTTGAGTTCTGCCTGTTGTCGGGCCAGCACCCAATCCGCCATCAATTCTTCCTGATACAGGCTGGCCCACTCCATCACCAGGCCCATCACCCGCGGCGGTAGTTTGCCGGCCAGCAGCGCCAGGTTCTGGATGCCGATTTCCGCCTTGTGTTCGTTGTAGCGGACATGGAAATGTGGCGGGTTATGCTCGTCGTAGAACATCGCGATGACGATCCCGAAGAACCGGCTGATTTCCGGCATGGCGTGTTCCTCTCACAGCACGGTGTGCCAAAGTCTGACCGATTTTGGCAGGTTTCAGCCAAAGAGCGGCAATCTCAGAGGATGGAGGATGGAGCAAGACGGAAATCCGAAGACCACTTTCTGTCTTCCGTCCTCTGTCTTCCGTCCTCTGGACCTGACTTCTATATGTAACAATTCGGCTGTAACCTTTCTGTCAAATTTCCCATCGATTCGGAGCCAACCCATGTTTTCCCTGCAGACCATCTTCGGCAAGGGCGACCGTTTCTACGGTCTCCTGGAACAGAGCGCGGACGCTGCGCACAACGCCGCCAAGGCGCTGTCGGCGCTGCTCGGGCTGCGCGGCAAGAGCGCGGCGCTGGACGATTTCCGGCTCGCCCGCCAGCAGGAAAAGGCGCTCGCCGACCAGATCAGCCACGAGCTGGTCAATACCTTCGTGACCGTGCTCGAACGCGAGGATATCGAGGCGCTGAGTTCGGCCCTGTACAAGATTCCCAAAGTGGTCGAGAAGTTCGCCGAGCGCTACAACCTGACCCAGTCGCACCTGGTCGGAATCGATTTCGGCTCGCGCGCGGCGATGCTGGAAAAGGCCACCGAAGTCATCGTCACCATGACCAAGCAGTTGCGCCGCGGCATCCGCATCGAGGAAATGAAGGCGCTCAACGACAAGTTGCAGCAGATTGAAAACGAAGCCGACCGCCTGATCCTGGATCTGTACCGTGACCTGTTCACCGGCGAAAAGAATCCGGTGGAACTGATCCTGCGCAAGGATCTGTTCGAGATTCTGGAAAAGGCGATCGACCGCTGCCGCGATGCCGGCAACGTGATCTACCGCATCGTATTGAAGAATTCCTGAAGGGCCCGACAACCATGGCCCTGACGGTTGTACTGCTGGTGGTGCTGGTCGCCCTGGTGTTCGAATACATCAACGGCTTCCACGACACCGCCAATTCGATCGCCACCGTGGTGGCGACCAAGGTGATGACGCCGAGTCAGGCGGTGCTGATGGCGGCGAGCCTGAATCTGGTCGGTGCCCTGGCCGGGACCGCGGTGGCCAAGACCATCGCCTCCGGTCTGATCGATACCGGCGTCGCCGAGTTGACTTCGGGCGTACTGATTTGCGCCCTGCTCGGCGGCATCGCCTGGAATCTTTTGACCTGGTGGCTGGGCCTGCCGTCCAGCTCCAGTCACGCACTGGTCGGCGGGCTGGCCGGCGCGGCGGTCGCCTCGGCCGACCGCTGGGACGCGATCATCTGGTCGGTTCCGGCCGATCCCTGGTACACCGGCAAGGGCGTGCTGTGGAAAGTGGTCGTGCCGATGTTCTCCTCGCCGGTGGCCGGTTTCGTGCTCGGGCTGAGTGCGATGGGCTTGCTGCTGTTTCTGATCTCGACGATGAACCGCAGTTCCGGATGGATCGGCCGCATTTCCCGGCCGCGCTGGGTGAACGCCTTCTTCGGCAAGGCGCAAATCCTGTCCTCGGCCTGGATGAGCTTCGCCCACGGCATGAACGACGCGCAGAAAACCATGGGCATCATCGCCCTGGCGCTGTTCGGAGCGACCGCCGTCGGCACCCTGGACGGGCTGCCGGCCTGGGCCAATTTCCTGCGCGTCGAAGACACTGGCACTGGTGTCGAGATCCCGCTCTGGGTCAAGGTCCTGTGTGCCTCGGTGATGGCGATGGGTACCGCTGCGGGTGGTTGGCGCATCATCAAGACTCTGGGCCACAAGCTGGTCAAGCTGCACCCGATCCACGGGTTTGCCGCCGAGACCGGCGCGGCCTCGGTGATCTCGCTGGCATCGAGTCTGGGCATACCGGTGTCGACCACGCACATCATCTCGTCGTCGATCATGGGGGTGGGTTCGGCGAAGCGCTGGAACGCGATCCGCTGGACCGTGGTCGAGCGCATGATCTGGGCCTGGGTGCTGACCATTCCCGCGGCGGCGGCGGTGTCTTATGCCCTGGTCGAACTCGGCCAGCACTTTGGCTGGATCGGATAGCGTCTCGGTATTGGGTTCCGGGAAATACGGACTGTTTGCCAAGCGCTCAGACCAGATCGGTACCATGGCCACCGAGTAGGCTCTCCAGGCGGTCGGCCAGGTCGCCGATTTCGGCAATCACCGCATCCAGTTCCTGCTTGCTCAAGCCCTGGTAGGGCCGGTTCTCGCACAGGTGCAGAAAGGCCGCGCCATCGACGTCGTTGACCGCCAGATAGCCGACCCGCTGCGCCCAGTTGAAGCGCAGCGCGCGTACCGCGGCGTCCGCATCGAGCGCCGCGATCAGTGAGGAGATGCGCAGGTAGTGGCGATCATCCTCGCCGTCCAGCTCGGCGAGATAGATGCCCTGGCGGCGTCCGCCCGGCAGGGTCAGGTCGAAGCTGATCAGGTAAGGTTCGTTGGCGGTGAGCGGGTGACCGGCGGCGATATGCGCGCGCACGTCTTCAAAACTCTGCATGGTCGAGGATCCACAAGGTGGGTCCGCTATGCTAGCTCGCCATGCGCGCTTTGTCCGATAACGCCAAACATATCCTGGCCGTGGTCGCCGCCATCCCCTGTGGACAGGTGCTTGGCTATGGCGAAGTTGCCGCCCGGGCCGGCTTGCCTGGGCGAGCGCGCCTGGTCGCCTGGGCACTCCGGCAAGCGCCGGCCGGAGCCGGGCTGCCCTGGCATCGGGTGCTGCGGGCGGACCGTTCAATCGCCTTTCCGTCGGATTCGGACAGCTATCGCGAACAGGCCGCGCTGCTGGCCGCC
>JBGSKT010000561.1:0-7795 GCA_041741075.1 Lysobacterales bacterium | reverse complement strand
TCGGCCCGGTGGGCGTCGGCAGGCTGCGAGGTGCAGGCCGTCGGTCGCGGCGAGGTCGGTACGGCTGCAAGCGCAGGCGTAGATGCGGCCGTGCTGTTGCAGGCGGGCCAGTTCCGAACGATACAGGTCCAGGCGTTGGCTCTGCCGAAGCACTGGCTCGTCGGAGTGCAGGCCGAAGGCGGCCAGGGAATCGAGAATCGCCTGCGCGGCACCGCGACGCTCGCGGGCCGGATCGATGTCTTCCATGCGCACCAGCCACACGCCGTTCTCGGCGCGGGCGCACAACCAGCTGCCCAGAGCACTGGTCAGCGAACCGAAGTGCAGGGGGCCGCTGGGGGAGGGCGCGAAGCGACCACGATAGGGTGGGGCAGGGTTGGTTTTGGATGCGGCCATGGGTGGAATTGTGCCGGTATCGAGGCACCAGGGTTTGGTCAACCAGGCGAAGTCGCGCCGCTGTGCCGATTCGGACCGCGAACCTGGCCGAGGCAGCAGTTGTGGGAACGACGGCGTTCAGAGGACAGAAAACGGACGACAGACGACAGAAGTGCCAAGGCAACCGCCATTGTTCTGTCCTCCGTCCTCTGTCTTCCGTCTTCCGGACCGGACCGGACTTGACTACGGCCCGGATCATCCCCACTGTGCAGGTTGGTTCAGAAGGTAGAGGATAGAACGATCATGAAGCGCGTACTGTTGTTCATTGGCACCAACCTGGCGGTGATGCTGGTGCTCGGCGTGGTGACCAGCCTGTTCGGACTGGACCGACGCGCCGGTGGCCTCGCCAATCTGCTGATCTTCTCTGCGGTGATCGGCATGGGTGGATCGCTGATCTCCCTGTTCATTTCCAAGTGGATGGCCAAGCGCAGCACCGGCGCCGAGCTGATCACCCAGCCGCGCAACGAAGAGCAGGCCTGGCTGCTTGCCACCGTGCAACGGCAGGCGCAGGCCGCTGGGATCGGCATGCCCGAGGTGGCGATCTACCCGGGTCCGGAGATGAATGCCTTTGCCACCGGCTGGAATCGCAACGCCGCCCTGGTCGCAGTCAGCAGTGGTCTGCTGCGGCAGATGCGCCGGGACGAGGTCGAAGCGGTACTGGGCCACGAAATCAGCCATGTCGCCAATGGCGACATGGTGACCCTGTCGCTGCTGCAGGGCGTGCTCAATACCTTTGTGGTGTTTGCCAGCTCGATCATTGCCTCGATGGTGTCTTCGGCGCTGCGCCGCTCCGACGACGATCGGCCGGGCGTGATGGATTCGATCGTGCACACGGTCGTCTACATGGTGCTGCAGATGGTGTTTGGCATGCTCGCGGCGATGATCGTAATGGCATTCTCGCGCCACCGCGAATTTCGCGCCGATGCCGGCGGGGCCGGTCTGACTTCGAGAAAGGCCATGGCCAACGCGCTGCGGCGCCTGTCTGGGGACCCGGTCGATCATGCCCTGCCGGAGGGCCTGCAGGCGATGGGCATCGCCCCCGGGGTGGC
The DNA here is from genome assembly GCA_041741075.1 of Lysobacterales bacterium. GTDB lineage: Bacteria > Pseudomonadota > Gammaproteobacteria > Xanthomonadales > Ahniellaceae > 0-14-3-00-62-12. The sequence continues at coordinate 6,314 of JBGSKT010000561.1, read as the reverse complement.
GCACGGTCTGCGTCGCCTGTTCATGAGCCACCCGCCGATCGCCGAACGCATTCGTGCGCTGGAGGTTGCGGGCTGAGAGCGGGGAGCGGACAACGCTGCGTCGGGATAGCCGCGCTCAGGAGCCGCTGAATTCGTAGGCCATGACTTTTTCCGGTTCCTGCAGGAAATTGCCCTGGACGAAGCTGACGCCGCAGGAGAACAGGATCGACATGCTGGCGGCGTCCTCGACGAATTCGGCGATGGTGATCTTGCCGAGGTCGCGGGCCTGATCGCATATTTGCCGGATCTTTTCCTGCTGTTCCTTGTGCTTGCCCAGGTCGGCCATGAAAGTGCGGTCGATCTTGAGGAACTGCGCGTCGATGTGCTTCAGCAACTGGAACGAGTTCAGCCCGCTGCCGAATTGTTCGATGGCGAAGCGCGCGTGCAGCTGCTCCAGGCCTTTGAGGAATCGGCGCACGTTGTTGAGGTTGGTGACGATCTTGCTCTCCGGCATGCCAAATACCACGGCATCACCGCGCAGGCGTGCGGCCTGCATCTGCGCCGCGATCCAGGGCAGCAGGGTGGCGTCTTCCAGCGACTGCGGGGTGACCTTGATGAAGAAGGTCGATTTTCGGCCCTCGCGTTCGCGCTCGGCCAATACGCTGATCGCGTTCTTGATCACCCAGCGGTCGATCGCCGGCAGCAGGTCGTGGCGTTCTGCGACCGGCAGGAAAAAACCGGGCGCGATCTCGCCCTTGGGGCCGTTCAGACGCAGCAGGATTTCGTAGAACTCGCCTTCCTCGCCGGTGATGCTGATTACCGGCTGGAAGAACAGCAGGAAGTGGTCGTGCGCCAGCCCGTCCTTGATCAGGTTCAGCCAGGCGCGCTGCTTGTCCGCTTCGGCCTTGTCCTGGGCCGAGGGATCGAAGCTGATCACCCGATTGCCGCCGCCGGTTTGCGCGTTGCGCAGCGCGGTGCTTGCCTCGCTCATGATCGACTGCGCCTTGGCAATCTTCTCGCCGACCATGACCAGGCCCAGGCTCACGGTCATATTGATCGAGCTCTGATTGAGCTGGAACACGTGGTTTTCAAAGCGCTGCCGAATGTGTTCCGCGATCGCCTCGGTGCGGTCGTGGGACTGGCCGGAAAAAATGACCGCAAAACAGTGTTCGCTGATGCGCGCCGGCAGGTCGTTTTCGGCTAGATCCTGCTTGAGCAGTTTGGCCATGTCGGCGAGCAGCAAGTCGGCATTGCCGATGCCGACCGTATCCAATACCCGGCGGAAGTTGTCGGCTTCGAGCAATAGCACGCTGAGATCATTGCGGCCCTTGCTGGCCTCGGCCGCCATGTGGTCAAGGTCGCCCAGGAAATGCTGGCGGTTGAACAGCCCGGTGAGCAGGTCCTGCTCGCGCAGGCGGTTCAGTTCCTCGGTCTGTTCGGTGTTCAGTTCCTGCCGATGGATGGTGATCTGCAGACAGCTTTCGCCCTCGAAGGTGGCCTCGGCAAGCGCCATGCTGGCGTCGAAGCTGCTGCCGTCGCTGCGCTGCACTTCCACGTCCAACCGCTCCGGCGGCTTCTCGCCCTTGCTCAGCCGCTTGAGCAGGAGCTTGAAGGTATCGGCGTGTTCGCCGGCCATGATGTCGAGGATCGAAAGTCCGGACAGGTCATCGAATTCGGTGTAGCCGAAAATGTCCAGGTAGGCTTGGTTGGCGCGCACGTGCAGGCCCTCATGCACGAACGCGATTGGATCGCGCGAGGAGTCGAGCAGGGCATCGGCACGGCGTTCGGCGTCGCGCAGACTGCCATTGAGCTGGCGCACTTCGCGGCGGGTGCGCAGATCCGCAAACTCGGTGCGCACCACCAGCTGGATCTGCTCGGACGAGGACAGCAGAGCGATGCCGCGGGCGCCGCCCTTGAACGCATTCAGAAAGGCTTGCTCGTCGAGGTTTTTCATCACCGCGATCACCGGCAGGTCCTTGCCGGTGGCATTGACCAGTTCCAGCGCCTGCAGGTAGCTCGGTTGCTGGTTACTGAAATTGGCCAGCACCAGATCCGGTGGCGACTCGGCCAGATGCTGGCTGACCGCGGCAGCCGAGTCGGCGCGGTTGGCCCGGACCGGAATGCCGGCGTTACGCAGCGTGCTGACCAACTGCTCGGCGGTATCCATCGAGTCTTCGACCAGAAGGATGCGGATGACTGGCTCTTGCTTCGCCATAGGAAAGGGAAACCGGTGGGGCTGCTACTTTAGCGCGATCGGCCGCTAACTGTGTCGAATCGTCCGCAGTTGTGCAATCGATCGGCCGCTGGTTTCGAGGATCGGGCATACTGGCCGGACTCGTTGCAACCGACCACCTGACGAGGCCGGCATGACCGCCAAAGCATTACCCGCCGTAGAAACCGCTGCCGAGTGGCAGGCGCTGGCCGGGCTGGCTGGGCGGGTCGGGGCCCGTCACCTGCGCGAACTGTTTGCCGAAGATCCCGGCCGCGGCCGCCAGTTCGTGGCCGAGGCTTGCGGGCTGTACTTCGATTTTTCCAAACAACGGATCGACCGCGAGACGCTGGACCAGTTGTTTCAACTGGCCAACGCACGCGGCCTGCAGGCGCGCATCGATGCGCTGTTTGCCGGAGAACCGGTCAATCGCAGCGAGCGACGGCCGGCCCTGCACATGGCCTTGCGCGCCGGCATCGGGGGCGATTTTCGGGTCGCCGGGCGGGCGGTGGGTAGCGATGTGCAGGCAGTGCTGGCGCGGATGCAGGCGTTTGCCGAGCGGGTGCGGAGTGGCGACTGGCGTGGCCATAGCGGACGGGCGATCCGCAACGTGGTCAACATCGGCATCGGCGGTTCCGATCTCGGCCCGGTGATGGCGTTCGAAGCACTCCGTCACTATTCCCGCCCGGGCTTGGCGCCGCGCTTCGTGTCCAATGTCGATGGCAGCGATTTTGTCGAGGCGACCCGCGATCTGGACCCGGCCGAGACCCTGTTCATCGTCTGCTCCAAGACTTTCACTACCGAGGAGACCCTGCGCAATGCGGCCGCGGCGCGGGCCTGGTGTCTGGCGCGGCTATCCGATCCGGCCGCGATCGCCCGGCATTTCGTTGCGGTCTCGACCAATGCCGATGCGGTTGCCGAATTCGGCATCGACCCGGCCAACATGTTCGAGTTCTGGGATTGGGTCGGCGGGCGCTATTCGATGACGTCGGCGATCGGCCTGTCTACCTTGATCGCGATCGGCAGCGAGCATTTTCTGGCGCTTCTGGCCGGCTTTGCCGACATGGACCAGCATTTTCGCAGCGCCGGATTTGCCGCCAATCTGCCGGTGCTGCATGGTCTGCTGGCGCTCTGGAACAGTAATTTTCTGGGCGCGGAATCCTGCGTGGTGCTGCCCTACGAACACTACCTGCACCGTTTTCCGGCTTATCTCCAGCAACTGACCATGGAGAGCCTCGGCAAGCGCGTGCGCCAGGACGGCAGCCCGCTTGGCGTGCATAGCGGACCGCTGTACTGGGGCGAACCCGGTACCAATGGCCAGCACTCGTTCTACCAGTTGCTGCATCAGGGCACGCGCGCGTTCAGTTGCGATTTCATCGGTTTTGCGCAGACGCTGAATCCGCTCGCCGATCAGCACGACCTGTTGATCGCCAACCTGTTGGCGCAGTCGCGAGCGCTGGCGTTTGGCAAGAGCGCAGACCAGGTACGCGCCGATGGCGTGCCCACCGCGCTGGTGCCGCACCGGACCTTTCCCGGCAACCACCAGAGCAGCACCTTGTTGGCCGAGCGCCTGACCCCGCACAGTCTGGGGGCACTGGTGGCGCTTTACGAACACAGCGTGTTGGTGCAGGCGGCGGTGCTCGACATCAATCCCTTCGATCAATGGGGGGTCGAACTCGGCAAGCGGCTGGCCCGCGAGCTCGCCGAGCAGATCGCGGGCAGTGCCGCTGCGGGCGCGGGACAGGACAGTTCGACCAATGCCCTGCTCGAACGCTACCGCGCCTGGCGGCGACCGCCGGCATGAGTGCAGCGCAGCGCTTTGCCGGCGTCGACCGACTTTACGGTCGCGGCACTGTCGATCGGCTGGCCAGGAGCCATGTGGTGGTAGTCGGGGTCGGCGGCGTGGGCTCCTGGCTGGCCGAGGCGCTGGTGCGTTCCGGCCTTGGCCGCATTACCTTGATCGATGCCGACGATGTCTGCGTCTCCAACTGCAATCGGCAGTTGCACGCGCTGGACGGGCAGTTCGGCCGGGCCAAGGTGACGGTGATGGCCGAGCGCCTGCGTGCGATCAACCCGGAACTTGGCGTCGATGCAATCGCCGAATTCCTCACCGGCGGCAATCTGGAGCGCCTGCTTGGGGGAGACCAGGATCTGGTGATCGATGCCTGCGATGCCTTCAGAAGCAAGGTCGAGATGATCCACTGGTGCCGGCGCGGCAAACGCGCCTTGATCGTGTGTGGCTCGGCCGGCGGCCGCAGCGACCCGACCAAGATACAGGTGCGCGATCTGAGCCGCACCGAACATGACGCGCTGCTCAGCCTGATCCGCAAAAAATTGCGTGCGGAGTATGGCTTCCCGCGTAACCGGGATCGCTATTTCGGCGTGCCGGCGGTGTATTCGCTGGAAAACGTTCGTTATCCGCAGGCCGACGGCAGTGTCTGTGGACAACGTCCGGACGGCGAGGGTGGACTCAAACTCGACTGTGGCGGCGGCCTGGGCGCGGCCATGCATGTAACCGCGGCTTTTGCCATGGCCGCTGCGGCCAAGGCGATTGAAAAGCTGCTGGCCCCGCCGCTGGCATAATCGCAGCCGCGCGGTGCCCACCGACGCCTACCCGGAGCAGCCTCATGACCGACATCTTCGAATTCTCCGCGACCGATATCGACGGTCGCCAGCGCACCCTGTCCGAGTTCCGTGGCAAGGTGCTGCTGATCGTCAACACCGCGTCCAAATGCGGGTTCACGCCACAGTATCGCGGGCTGGAAGACCTGTACCGCGACCTGCGCAAACGCGGCCTGATGGTGCTCGGTTTCCCCTGCGACCAGTTCGGTCACCAGGAGCCCGGGGATGCCGAGGAAATCAAGAGCTTCTGCTCGCTCAACTACAACGTCAGCTTCACGATGTTCGAAAAGATCAAGGTCAACGGCGCCGGGGCGCACCCCCTGTATCGATTCCTGAGCAGCGAAAAGAAGGGGCTGCTCGGCAGCGCCGCGATCAAGTGGAACTTCACCAAATTCCTGGTCGATCGCTCCGGCCGGGTGGTCGGTCGCTACGCGCCAACCGACACCCCGGACTCGATCCGTGCCGATATCGAGGCGCTGTTGTGAAGCGGGAGTCGGCAGACGGGAGTGGATTGTCGATCGTTGGGAAATCCGTCGTCCCGGCGAAGGCCGGGACCCAGGGTTGGCGCTTTCCGCAGCCTTGAAACTGGGCCCCGGCTTGGGCCGGGGCGGCGGCTGTTTCGACTCCCGTCTCCCGCCAATCACTCCCGCCCAAGCATGCGCCGCAAGGTAGCGTCGTGGTCGAGGTAGTGGTGCTTGAGTGCGGCGAGCAAGTGCAACGCCAACAGGATCAGGGCGATGGTGCCGAGCAGTTCGTGGATCTCGTGGGCGTTGTGCGCCAGTGCCTTGTCCTTGTCCAGCCACACTGGCAGTTTGAACCAACCCCAGAAGCCCAGCGGCTTGCCCGAAGCCTGGCGCCAGACCATGCCCGACAGTGGCAGCGAGAACATCAGCACATACCAGCTGTAATGCATCGCCCGGGCCGCGGCGCGTTCCCAGCGCTTGCTGCCGGCAATCGCTTCCGGCACCGGATTGTTCAGGCGCCAGACCAGCCGCAGCAGGGCCAGACCGACCAGCGACAGGCCAAAGGAAACGTGGAAGCGTGAGCCGCCGAAAAAATCGTCGTACTCGCCGGCCAGATACTGGACAACAAACATCAGGGCCATTGCCCAGTGAAAGAATCGGCTGACGCTGCCCCATTCGGCCGTGCTGTTTCTTATTGCCATGGTTTGCTCCGTAGTGAGGTGTCTGCCGACAGAGTAGGCAACCATCCGGTGTTTCGCATTATCGCTGGATTAACGGCAGCGCCGAGCATCTGGCCGGCCTGTCCGGCGGACATCCGCAGCGCTCGGCGGACACCCGGCAGACCTTCCTACTGCATTGAATAATAAGCAAACTATTACTGGCACGATTGCTGCTTTCAGGAGCCCAGTCCCCTGCCAAGAAAGCCCCGATGATCCGCGAACCGAGTGCCCAGGACCGACCCATCGCCCCGTCGCTGGTGAACCACCGGCGTCTGCTGCCCCTGGGCGCGGCCGGCCTGCTGGCGCTGCTGGCCCTGTGGG
>JBGSKT010000560.1:0-1629 GCA_041741075.1 Lysobacterales bacterium | reverse complement strand
CCCATTCGATCCCGGCGAGCAGGCCCGGCACCAGGGCCAGGGCGTCCAGGCCGTGGGCGAAGGCGCGCAGCAGCGGCGCCTTGGAAAACTGCAGGTCGCGGTGATAGCCGGACGGCAGGGACAGCAGTTGCTCGATCTCGGTGCGCGCGGCGGCGACCACCGCGTAGCTGGCGCGCAACAGCTCGACCAGATCCGGATTGCGCTTGTTCGGCATCAGCGAGGAACCGGTGGCATATTCCGCCGGCAAGCGCACGAAGCCGAACTCCTGGCTGGTGAACAGGCTGAGGTCCCAGGCCAGCCGACGCAGGTCGAGCAGGCCTTGGCCGAGCGCCGACAACGCCTGCAGTTCGAACTTGCCGCGCGACAACTGCGCATAGACCGGATTGATCTGGGTGCGGCCGAAACCCAGCGCACGCGTGGCGAATTCGCGATCGAGTGGCAACGATACGCCATAGCCGGCGGCGCTGCCGAGCGGGTTGGCGTCCACCCAGACGGCGGTGGCCGCGGCCAGCTCGGCGTTGTCGATGAAGGCCTCGGCGAAACCCGCCCACCACATCCCGGCCGAACTCACCATCGCCCGTTGCATATGGGTATAGCCGGGCAAGGCCAGCTCGGCCTCGGCCGCCGCCCGGCCCAGGGCAACCTCGGCGATGGCGCGATCGGACTGCCCCAGAGCCACCAGCGCATCGCGCAGAAAAAGGCGGATCGCGACCAGCACCTGGTCGTTGCGGCTGCGCCCGGTGTGGATCTTGCGGCCGGTATCGCCGAGCCGCTCGACCAGCCGAGCTTCGATCGCCGAATGCATGTCCTCGTATCGTTCGTCGAGCAGGAACCGGCCATCGCGCACTTCACCGGCCAGCGCGTCCAGTTCCCGGCACAGCCCCGCGCATTCCTCTGCGCTGAGTACACCGATACGGGCCAGCCCCTCGGCGTGTACCCGGCTGGCGCGGATGTCGTAGCCGATCAGCTCGCGATCGAGCAGTACGTCGGATCCGGCCAGAAAACGCTGGATGCGCTGGTCGATGCGTGTGCCGGGCTTGTGCCAGAGCAGGTCGCTCATTGCGGGATTCCCATGGTTTCGGGCAGGCCAAAGGCCAGATTCAGGTTCTGCAGCGCCTGGGTGGCGGCGCCCTTGAGCAGGTTGTCGAGGGTGGCAACGACCACGGCACGGCGACCGTCAGCGGCAACGCAAAGACCACCGATTCCGGCCCAATGCTGTCCGGCGACCGCGCTCAGCCACGGCGCTGCCACGGAAAGGCGGATCAGCGCCTCGCCGACATAGGCGTCCCGATAGCGCTGCCACAGCATGGCCGGCTCGGCCGGTTCGGCGAAATGCAGGTTGCAGGTCACCGAAAGGCCACGGAAATGCGGCGCGACATGCGGCATGAACTCGACCGGCCAATCCAGTTGGCGGCTGGCCTCGCGCTCGTGTACGTGCCCGATCGGGGCATACGGCATCAAGTTATCGCGCAGTTGCGCCGGGTCGTTGCGTTCCGACGGCGTGGTGCCGGCGCCGCTGTACCCGGACACGCCAAAGCACTGCACCGGCCCGGCCAACAAGTCGCGCGCCGGAGCGATCGCGAGCTGCATGGCGCTGGCATAACAGCCCGGATTGCTGATCCGCCGGGC
>JBGSKT010000559.1:0-2320 GCA_041741075.1 Lysobacterales bacterium | reverse complement strand
ATGCGCCGGAAATCGCCGCCGTGCGGGTTCCGCCATCGGCCTGCAGCACATCGCAATCCAACGTGATCTGCCGTTCACCCAGCGCCTTCACATCGGTGACAGCGCGCAAGGAACGGCCTATAAGTCTCTGAATTTCCTGTGTTCTACCTGATTGCTTTCCCTTCGCAGCTTCGCGCTGGCCGCGGGTGTGGGTGGCGCGCGGCAGCATGCCGTATTCGGCGGTGACCCAGCCCTCGCCCTTGCCGCGCAGGAAGCCCGGCACCTTTTCCTCGACCGTGGCGGTACACAGCACCCGGGTATCGCCGAAGCCGACCAGCACCGAACCCTCGGCGTGGCGGGTGAAATGGCGCTCGATGCTGATCTTGCGCAGTTGATTGGCGGCGCGGCCGCTCGGTCTTGCAATCTGGGTCATGGGGCGATTCGGCCAAAGCGGGCCGAAAAGCGTACCATTGCCGACCCCCTCCGCGTGGATTTGCCGATGATCTACAGCATGACCGCCTACGCCAATGTCGAAGGTCCCTCGCCGCGCGGGCGTCTGGTCTGGGAGCTGCGCTCGGTCAACCATCGCTTTCTGGAGCTGTCGTTCCGCATGCCGGAGGAGTTCCGCGCACTGGAAGGCAAATTGCGCGAACGCATCGAACAACGCCTGTCGCGCGGCAAGATCGACGTCAACCTGCGTTATCGCGGCGCCCCGGTGCCGGGCCGGTTGGTGCTGGACCGGGCCTTGCTCGAAAGCCTGAGCCAGCTCGAACGCGAGGTCGCCGCCGCGCTGCCGAACAGTGTCCCGGCCAGTCGCTTCGAAGTGCTGTCCTATCCGGGGCTGGTCGTCGAGGCGGAACTCGACCAGAGCAGCCTGTACGCGACCGCGCTCGTCCTGTTCGATCAGGCACTGGACGACTTCATCGCCACCCGCGGCCGCGAGGGCGAGCGACTGCAGCGGGTGTTGATCGAGCGGCTCGACGCGATCGCGGCGATTGTCGTCGAAGTGCGTGGCCTGTTGCCGGAAATCCGCAGCGCGCTGCGCCAGCGGCTGGAGCTCAGGCTCGGCGAACTGCGCCAGCCGATCGACCATGGTCGGCTCGAACAGGAACTGGTGATGTACGCGCAAAAGCTCGACGTCGACGAAGAGCTGGAACGGCTGAGCGCACATATCGCCGAGACCAGGCAGCGGCTCGACGCGAAAGAACCGGTCGGTCGCCGGCTGGATTTCCTGCTGCAGGAATTCAACCGCGAATCGAACACGCTTGGATCTAAGTCGGTCGACACCCGCACCACCCAGGCTTCGGTCGAGCTCAAGGTGCTGATCGAACAATTGCGCGAACAGATCCAGAACATCGAGTAGGAAAGCGATCATGCCCGGCAGTCTGTACATCGTTGCGGCGCCGTCCGGCGCCGGCAAATCGACCCTGGTCAACGCCCTGCTCGAACGCGAGAGCGCGATCGGCCTGTCGGTGTCCTACACCACCCGCGCCCCGCGTCCCGGTGAAGTCGATGGTGTGCATTACCACTTCGTCAGCCACCAGCAGTTCATGGCCATGGCCGAACGCGGCGAGTTCTTCGAATACGCGATCGTGCACGGTGACCTGAAGGGAACCGCGCGCACGGCGATCGAGAAGGAGCTGGCTAACGGGCGCGATGTGCTGCTGGAGATCGACTACCAGGGCGCCCGCCTGGTCCGCCACCTGATGCCGGAAGCGGTCAGCATCTTCATCCTGCCGCCGTCGCGTTCCGAACTGGAACGCCGGCTGCGCAGCCGTGCCCAGGATTCGGAACAGGTGATCGCACGCCGCCTGTTCGGGTCGCGCGCCGAAATAGCGCACGCCCACGAGTTCGATTATCTAATCGTCAATGAGGAATTCGCGCGCGCGCTGGACGAGCTCGGCACCATCGTGCGCGCTTCCAGACTGCGCCAGCGGGTGCAGTCGGAGCGGCTGCGCGGACTGATCGACTCATTGCTGACGTGAGTATTCAACACCGCCAGTGCCCCGGTGCCGGCGGCAATTTGCGACTGTGGTCTCGATCGCCAAGGCGCGACGCCGGCGTCGCTGCCACAGCAGCACGGGGGCTCGGCGAGCGGCCAATGCGACGAAAATCATTGACTTTGTGGCGCATTGTGTCGAAAGTACCGGGATGAGTGCGCCGTCAACGTGGCCGGCGTCGCTGCGCCCGATTCCTATGCCAGAACCCATGTCCGATTCACCCGGGAACCGCCCGCCCGCCGGTCCGGGGCGCCGAGTGCGAGCTGTGGCCAGCCGGGCCGGCACCCTGTGCTCGGGCCTGCTGTGCCTGCTGCTGCATTCGGTCCTTGTGTCCGCGTCGC
>JBGSKT010000558.1:0-4453 GCA_041741075.1 Lysobacterales bacterium | reverse complement strand
CCAGACCCTGCCGCCGCTGGCCCAAGCCCTGCCCGCGGCGCTGGACTTCGGCAGCACGCTCAACACCCAGAACGTAGTGCTGAGCAATGCCGGCCAGGGCACGCTCTCGCTCACCTCGCGCAGCGCCACCCAGCCCTGGATCACGATCAGCCCGGTCAGTGTCAACGCCCAAGGCCTCGGCACCTATTCGGTCAGCGTCAACCGAAATGGCCTCACGTCAGCCAATTACAGCGGCCGGGTCGATTTCAATACCAGCGCCGGCATCCAGAGCGTGACCGTGGCCATGCGCGTCGGCGCGCCGCAGGGCAATGGCGATGTCAGCACGCTCTATGTGCTGCTGATCGACCCGCTGACCGGCCAGGTCGCCTATTGGACCACCAGCCAGGCCAGCGCCGGCAATTACCCCTACAGCCTGCCCGCGGTGCTGCAAGGCAATTACTACGTGGTCGCCGGCACCGACATGGACAACGACGGTTTCATCTGCGACGCCGGCGAAGCCTGCGGCGCCCAGTTCACCCTGACCGATCCGGCCCTGATCCGCATCACCGCCCCGCTCACCCTCGGCGCCTTCCCGGTCACCCCCGACGTCGGCACCCTGAGCGGAGCCACCAGCGGCAGCAGCAGCGTCAACGGCATCAGCGGCAAGCACCGACTACCCGACCGCAACGGTGGCAAATGACCGCCACAAACGTCCCTCTCCCGCCCGCGTGGGCTGGCTGTGCAAGTAGGGTGGATAAGCGCAGCGCATCCTCCGTGTCTCTCGCAACCCGATCTCCATGGGTGAGGACACAGGTGGATGCGCTGCGCTTATCCACCCTACCTTTCCACCCTACCTTTCCACCCTACGCCCCCACCCGCTCGCGTTGAGCGTAGCCGCGAAGCGACGAAGTCGAAGGGGCCAAAGAACCATTCAACCCTGTTCGACCCGATGGGAGCGAGGAGCAAAATATGAACACCAAGCCGGCGAGCCGGACCGCAGGTCCAAAGATTGTTCTGGCGGTGTTATTGGCCCTGTCCCTGCCGGCCTTGGCCCGCGAGCGCCAGGTCGCCGTCCAGGTCGGCGACAACCAGCACGCGCAATACGTCAACGGCGTTGCCTGGGTGGTGGAGAACAGCGCGAGCCAGATGCTCGGGGTGGCCGCGGCGCCCAACGACAAGCGCAGTTTCTGGTTGAGCATTGCGCTCAGCAACGACGGAGCCGAACCGATCGATGTGTTGCCGGAGCAAGTTAGCGCCCGCGGCGATTCCGGCGCCCTCAAGGTTTTCAGCCCCGAGGAAGTGCTGCGCGCACAGAAGAAACGCGACACCTGGGAAAAGGTGGGCGTCGCACTCGGCGCAGCCGGCAACCAGATCAACGCCAATCGGGCGGGCTACTACAGCGGCATCGGCAACGTGAATGGAAGCTACCGAACCAATCAAGGCGGCAGCGGCAACTTCAATGGCACAACTATCGTCAGCGGCTATGACGCCGCCGCGGCGCAACAGGCGCAGGCCCAAGCCTTTGCCCAGAACCAGGCATTGGCCGACAACTTGAATGCCACCCAGGGCGGCCGCATGAATTCGCTCGAATCCCGTCTGTTGCGCCGCCACACGCTGTTGCCCGGTACCGGCATGGGCGGCGACGTACAGGTCGAGCTGCCGCCCAAGCGTCGCGGACAAACCCAGTATGTGGAAATCACCTGCCCCATCGGCGGCATCGCACATCGATTCGTGGTGCGAGTGCAGGATTGATCGCAGCCGAGAGTAGGCTGGCGGTGACCCCGGTCGAAGTCCGGGGGAACCCCAGCGCCGTTGGCGCATTGAGGATCGGCATGCTGGGGTTCGCTGCGCTCACCGCCAGCCTACGAATCGGCGCTCACCGCCAGCCTACGAATCTCACCGCCACCTACGCATTTCAGCGGCCGATAAAGAACATCGCCACCCAGCAGGCGACGGCAAGAGCCCAGGCCAGGCTGCGCAGGGGCGCGCGGTTGGCGAGATAGAGCACGCCGTAAATCAGGCGGAAGGCGATGAAGCCGATCGCCAACTGGTCGATACGGCCCTGGTTGTATTGCAGTTGTTGGGCGATGATCACCGCGGCGGCAAACGGCGGGAAGGCTTCGAAGGAATTGAGATGCGCCCAGTGCGCACGCTGGCGGAAGCCGGTCAGGCCGGCCTGGAAATCGCGCGGTTTGTAGTTGTTGAAACCGGGCCCGCTGAACTTGGCCACCGCGGTCCACAGCAGCGGCAGGAAGGCCGCGATCAATACACTCCAATAGCCGATCGTCATGCGGATTACCCTCGGGTGATGCGTCCGGGGCTCCGGACGCCGGGGCACATTCTATCCGGCGGCGTTGGTGCGGCGAAATCCGAGTTGGCGGCGGGCGTGAAGCACCCTCTCCCGCCCCTACGGGGCACCCTCTCCCGCTTGCGGGAGAGGGGAGCTTCGCCGCTGCGCGGCCCGCCGCGCCGTTACACTCCCGGGCATGAAGAAAACCGCGCTTTCGTTGTGGGATTCGGTGTTGCAGGCCGACCGTGAGGCGGCGATCGCGCGGGTGCGGCAGTTGCGGGCGGCGAGTCCCAAGGCCAGCCGCGAGCGCCTGCACCGGCAATTGCTCGGCAGCAAGTGCGTACAGGTCGGGGTGATCGGGGCCTTGACCGCGCTCACCGGCGCGGTTCCCGGCCTCGGCCGGATCGCGCGCTTTGCCCTGGGTCCGCTGGTCGATACCACCCTGGTCAGCGCTTTGCAGGCGGAACTGGTGATCGAGACCTTCGCCCTGTACGACATGCCGATCCCCGAACACGGCGAAAAAGTCGCGGTGCTGGCGATCGCCGCGACCAACCTCGGCGCCGACCAGATCGCCCACCAGGCGTCGCTGTGGATCAGCCAGCGCGCAGGCCGCCTGCTCGGCACCCGGCTTTTGGACAAAGCCTGGCCGGTCGCCAAGATCGCCACTAGCGCGGCCACCCATGTCGCCCTGACCTATAGCATCGGCAAACGCACCCAGGCCCTGTGCCAGATCAAGGGTGCGCGGATCCGCGACTGGCCGACCCTGTTCCAGCGCGTGGTCAGCATCGACCAGGGCGCACTGACGCAATGGGCCACGCGCTCGCTCAGGCTCGCCTTCGATCAGCTCGGCGATGTCGCCGGGGGGCTGGGCAGGCAGTTGCTGCAAGTGCTGCCGTCGGTGCCGGACCCTCCGGCGAGCGAACCGCCGAGGCAGACCCGGGCACGGCCCAAGCCGATCGGCAAAGTCGCCGGCAAGAAAGCTGGCCGCCCGACTACGGCGGGCAGGCGTCGCCGGGGGGCATGATGCGTACTGCCGTCGTAGGAGCGACGCTTGCGTCGCGATTGGCGCTTCGATAGCCCGGTCGCGACGCGAGCGTCGCTCCTACATTCCGACTGCCGCACCCGCTCCGAGCAAGATTTTGAGTTGACCGGAGTCGCGCCGCTGCGTACACTGCCCGGCTTCGCATCGGGCGGTTAGCTCAGCGGTAGAGCACTGCCTTCACACGGCAGGGGTCGCAGGTTCGAACCCTGCACCGCCCACCATCAAAAACAATGATTTAGGCTCGCTTCGGCGGGCCTTTGTCGTCTCAGTACGGCAGAAATACGGCATTGCGTGAGTTTCCCCACTCGGCGTGGGGTGTCGATATGGCGACCAAGCAGGAAGGAACGTGAGTGGCCAGGGCGTCTTCCCTGCCACGCCTCAGGCTGCCGCGCTCTTGCGAATCAGCTGCACCTTCGCGCGGAAGGTGCGCTGCGCCTGCCACATATCGTAGTTGGCCTGCATCGCGTACCAGCTGCCCGGCGTGGTGCTCAGTGCCTTGGACAGGCGAAGATCCATTTCCGCACTGATCGCGGCTGCGCCGTTCAGTACGCGGGACAGCGCTACGCGGGTGACACCCAGGCGCGCGGAAGCTTCGGTGACGGTGACACCGTCCAGCCAGTCGCGCAGGACTTCGCCGGGATGGGGTGGGTTGTGCATGTTCATCGTCATTGCCTCAATGGTAGTCCTGATAGTCGACCAGCACGGCGTCACCGTTCTCGAAGGTAAAGGTCAGCCGCCAGTTGCCGCTGACGGATACCGCCCAGTGGTCTTTCAGCCTCCCCTTGAGCGGGTGCAGCTTCCAGCCGGGCGCATTCATGTCCTTGGCCTCGTTCGCCACGCTCAAACGCGCCAATTGGAGTCGAAGGCGAGCGGCGTGCTTCGCTTGTACGCCTGCCGTTTTTCCTGTCAGGAAGAACGCTTCGATGCCCTTGTGCCGGAAGGTGCGGATCATGGCGACAGTGTATACCGTAGCTATACAGCTCGCAAGTTAGCGGGCCAGTCCTTCAAGCGCATCACGCGCGCGCTCATTCTGCAGTCGACGCCGCCCGGGACCCTGTGCGCCTCAGACCATGGCGCCCAGAAGTGACGGCGGCGGAACGGGTGCAGCCGGTGGCGCAGGCGGAGCCGGTGGCGCTGGGGCT
>JBGSKT010000557.1:0-3034 GCA_041741075.1 Lysobacterales bacterium | reverse complement strand
TGCTGACGCTGGCCGATGCCGGCCAGGATCCGCCCTCGGTGCGCGCCGATCAGGCCGGTGTCAGCGGCGCCTGGATCGCGCCCTGGAGCAGTGGCCAGGGGCTGGTGCTCGACTGGATAGAGGGCGCCCGCACTCTGTTCGCCCCCTGGTTCACCTTCAGCCCGGATGGCGGCAACGACCCGAGCGGGCTGCGCTGGTACACGCTGCAAGGCGTGCTCGCCGATCCGGGTGCGGATGCCGCGATCGACATCCTGAGCAGCGAAGGCGGCCACTTCGGCGTTGGCATCGCCAGTCCGCGCCGGGTCGGCAGTGCGCGACTGCAATTCGAGAGCTGCGACCGCATGCACTTCTCCTACCAATTCGACGCCGACGAAAACGCCGGCCAAAGCGGCCTGGTCACGCTGTCCCGGCTGACACCGGGCGCCCCGTGCAATGACGCTGCCGGCACCACCGAGGCGACCCCAGCGAAAGCGCTCGACGCCAGTGTGGACGGCGCCTGGTTCGAACCCGCGAGCAGCGGCCAGGGCCTGATGTTCACTGCGATCCCGGCTGCGGACACCCTGTTCGGCACCTGGTTCACCTACGACACCGAATCCGCCCCGGACGACCCGAGCCAGCAGCACTGGTTCACCCTGCAGGGTCCGCTCGGACCGGGCTCGCTCGAAACCGGCGCGGAGACAACGCTCACCATCATCCGCACCACCGGTGGTGCCCTATTCCGCCAGCCAACCGGCAACACCCAGCGGGTCGGCACGGCAACGCTGACCCGGCTCGCCTGCGACCGCCTGCGCGTGGACTACCAGTTCGACGACAGCGAGATCATTGGCCCATTCCGGCGCATCACCGACAGCCACGAATTGCAGCGGATCGGCGGCTGCGCCGATTGATGCGGTTGACCCGAACCGTCCACTGCTCAGACGCTCTTCTGCCACAAACGGCGCAGCGGTACCGCATAGAGCTGTTCGCCAAAGCGGGCGGTGATCTCTCCGTCGTACAGCAGCACGCCGCCGGCAAATCCTTTTCCTGCGCTGTCTTTGAGCTTGTGAAGACCGCGAAAATCCTTGGCGGTGACGGTGGCGGAGGCCTTGACTTCGATCCCGGCTATAAGCCGGGCGCCGGCTTCCAGCACGATGTCCACTTCCAAGCCGTCCTTGTCGCGCAGGTGGTGAAAAGCGATCGGGGCTTCATACCAGCTTGCTTGGCGGCGCAGTTCCTGCAGTACGAAGGTCTCCAGCAATTGCCCGAGCAAAGCCCGGTCGGCCGACAAAGCGGCCGCATCCAGCCCAAGCAAGGCGCAGGCCAGCCCGGTATCACCCAAGTGCAGTTTCGGCGTCTTGATCAGACGGCTCAAGCGATTGTGGTGCCAGGGCGGCAATTCTTCCAGCAAGAACACCCGCGCCAACAGAGTCAGGTAGTCCCGGATCGTCGGCCGACTCAACTGGAACGGTGCTGACAGCTCGGCGACGTTCAAGGTCCGGGCGGTTTGCCCGGCGGCCGCAGCCAACAGCCGGGGCAGCGCGTCGAGAGCGCTGATCCGCGCCAGGTCGCGTACATCGCGCTGCACCAGCGTTTCCAGATAATCGCGATACCAGGCGGTGCGCCGCCGGGCGGTGCGCCGCGCCAGCGCGCTGGGATAGCCTCCGGCGCAGATCTTCTCAGCCAGCGCCGGGCCCAGACGCGGTTGCGGGCGGGACTTGAATCCCGGCCCGAACAGGGCCTCCAGGAAACCCGATGGCTTGTCGGCCATTTCCACCTGCGCCAGGGGGTGGAGGCGCAAAATCTCCATGCGCCCAGCCAGCGAATCCGCCAATTTTGGCAGCAGCAGCACATTGGCCGACCCGGTCAGGATGAACCGGCCCGGGCGCCGGTCGCGATCGACCGCGGCCTTCAACGCCGTGAATATTTGCGGCACCCGCTGTACCTCGTCCAACACCACCCGATCGGGCAGGTCGGCGACAAACCCCTGCGCATCGGCCGTTGCGGCAAGCCGCGCCACCTCGTCGTCAAAACTGAAGTAGGCGTAACCGGCACGATCTCCGAAGGTTCGCGCCAGGGTGGTTTTACCGCATTGGCGCGCCCCATGGATCAAGACCACCGGCGTATCGGCCAGCGCTTCCCGCAGGCGCGGCAGCACCATGCGCGGATAAAAATCGGCGGCGGTCCTAGCGACCAAGGTCAGTCCACGATACGGCCAAATGAAAGGTTATGGTACGGCTAAACGAAAGGTTATGGTGCGGCCAAATGAAAGGTTTGGCTACGGCCAAATGAAAGCCAGTAGGGTGGATAAGCGAAGCGCATCCACCAGACAATGCCGACCGCAGGTGGATGCGCTGCGCTTATCCACCCTACGCCGCTGGATAGTCTGTGGTCTGATCAGCCCAGCGCCCTGGCCGCCGGAACGTAGTCGTAGCCGAGGTCTTTGGCCACCGCCTCGAAGGTGATCCTGCCGGCGTGTACGTTCAGGCCGTTGAGCAGATGCGGGTCGTCCAGCATGGCCTGCCGGCCGCCTTTGTCGGCGAGCTGCAGGGCGAATGGCAGGGTGGCATTGGTCAGCGCAAAGGTCGAGGTGCGGGCCACACCGCCGGGCATGTTGGCGACGCAGTAATGGATCACGCCGTCCACTTCGTAAGTCGGATTCTGGTGGGTGGTGGCCTTGCTGGTTTCGAAGCAGCCGCCCTGGTCGATGGCGACATCGACCAGCACCGAACCCGGGCGCATCAGCCCGAGTTGCTGGCGCGAGACCAGCTTGGGCGCGGCGGCACCGGGGATCAGCACCGCGCCGATGACCAGATCGCTCTGCGCCAGATGATCCTCGATCGCGTCCTGGGTCGAATACAGGGTAGTCAGTCGATCGCCATACAGTTCGTCCAGATACTTCAGACGATCGAGCGAACGATCGAGGATGGTGACATTGGCATTCAAGCCCATGGCCATGCGCGCGGCATTGATGCCGACCACGCCGCCGCCGATCACCAGCACTTCGGCCGGCTTCACCCCAGGCACGCCGCCGAGCAGCACGCCGGAACCGCCCTGG
>JBGSKT010000556.1:0-2387 GCA_041741075.1 Lysobacterales bacterium | reverse complement strand
GCCCGACTCGACCGCGTGGTCGCCACCGCCCGCGCCGCCGCCGAACAGCGTGCGCAGGGTTACCGTGAGCGCGCGCTCGGCATGTACCCCTGGGTGTGCGGCCGCTGCGCGCGCGAGTTCACCCGCGCCAATGTGCAGGAACTGACCGTGCATCATCGCAACCACAACCACGACGACAACCCGGCCGATGGCAGCAACTGGGAACTGTTGTGCGTGTACTGCCACGATAACGAGCACTCGCGCTACATCGACCACACCGGCGGCAGCGCGCTCGCGGCCGAAGACAAGGTCGCTGCCGCAACCAGCAATCCCTGCGCCAATCTGCGCGCGCTGATGAAGCGTGAGTAGTCGTCACCGCCACCCCACCATCCTTCGATCGAGTACCCCATGAATCTGCACATCGCCAGCATCACCCTGCTCAATGTCCTGTTGATGTTTGTCGCCGCCGGCCTGGTCGGCCGCGCCCGCGGCAAGTATCAGATCAAGGCGCCCGCGGTCAGCGGCAATGCCGATTTCGAGCGCGTGTTCCGTGCCCAGCAGAACACCCTGGAACAGACCCTGTTGTTCCTGCCGACACTGTGGCTGGCCGCACAATTCGGTCCGCTGCCCTACGTCGCGGCACTCGGTTATGCCTGGCTGCTCGGCCGCACCTGGTATGTGTTTGCCTACGCCCGCGACGCCGCCCGCCGCGGCCAGAGCTTCATGATCGGCATGCTGGCCTGGCTCGGCCTGGTCATTGTTTGCCTGATCGGCATCGGGCAGCGGCTGCTGGCTTGAGCCAATAAGTGACCGGGGGGCAGCGTCGCCCCGGCGCAAGCCGGGGCCCAGTTTCCGACGCTGCCATCGCCCCGAGCACTGGGCCCCGGCGTTCGCCGGGGCGACGTCGTTATGCGTTGCCGCCGCCTGCCTCCCGTTTCCCGCTTCCCGACCAAGCCATGCTGCGACTGACCGATATCGCCCTGCCGCTGGATCATGCTCCGGATGCCCTGCGCGCCGCGATCCTGGCGCGGCTTGGCATCGCGGCCGATCGACTGCTCGGTTTCAGCGTGGCCAGGCGCGGCCATGATGCGCGCAAACGCGGAGCGATCACGCTGATCTATGCGGTCGATGTCGAAGTTGCCGACGAGCCCGCCCTGTTGGCGCTCGCCGAATCCAGCAAGGACTTAGCCCGCCCGCGCTTCCGACCGACGCCGGATACCGACTACCGCCCGGTGGCGCAGGCACCGCGTTCGCTGGCCTTGCGTCCGATCATCATCGGCACTGGGCCGTGCGGATTGTTTGCCGCATTGATCCTGGCGCAGACCGGGTTCCGGCCGATCGTGCTGGAGCGCGGCCGTGCGGTGCGCGAACGCAGCGTCGATACCTTTGGCTTGTGGCGTCGCGGCGTGCTCGATCCGGAATCCAATGTGCAGTTCGGCGAGGGTGGCGCCGGCACCTTTTCCGACGGCAAGCTGTACAGCCAGATCAAGGACCCACGCCACCACGGCCGCAAGGTGTTGAGCGAGCTGGTCGGCGCCGGCGCGCCCGAGGAAATCCTCACGCTGGCCAAACCGCATATCGGCACCTTCCGCCTGGTCAGCGTGGTCGAGAACCTGCGCGAGAGCATCACCGCGTTCGGCGGCGAGATCCGTTTTGGCTGCCGGGTCGATGACCTGCTGATCGATAGCGACGGTCCCGGCCAACGCCGGCTGCGCGCGGTGGTGCTGGCCAGTGGCGAAACGCTGCGCGCCGATCAGGTGATCCTGGCGCCGGGGCACAGTGCCCGCGACAGCTTCGCGATGCTCGAACGCCGGGGCGTGTTCATGGAGGCCAAACCGTTTTCGATCGGCTTTCGCATCGAGCATCCGCAGTCGCTGATCGATCGGGCCCGGTTTGGGCCGCAGGCCGGGCATCCGCTTTTAGGCGCTGCCGATTACAAACTGGTGCAGCACGGCCGCGACGGGCGCTCGGTGTACAGCTTCTGCATGTGCCCCGGGGGCACCGTGGTCGCCGCCGCATCCGAGCCGGGGCGGGTGGTGACCAATGGCATGAGCCAGTATTCGCGCAACGAACGCAATGCCAATGCCGCGATCGTGGTCGGCATCGACCGCGCCGACTACGCCCACCATGGCAGCGGTCCACTGGCCGGCATTGAACTGCAACGCCACTGGGAAGCGCGCGCCTTCGCAGACGGCGGCAGCGACGTTAGCGACTCTGTTTGGGCTGCCAGTTTACTCTGGTTCTGCAGCAGCTGCTGAGAGCATATTTTTACGTCAACAGGAAAGCGTGAAGACCAGACACCCACAGCTGCTCTACGAGTCCAAGCTTTATAAAATACTTCAAGGCGGAGGTATGCAGTGTTTGCACTGCCAGCTCTTTGTTTTGTTGTGGTACGGAACATGTGCTGA
>JBGSKT010000555.1:0-1966 GCA_041741075.1 Lysobacterales bacterium | reverse complement strand
TGGCGCGCATGGCGCTGCCGTTCCGGCTGGGGCTGGGTGCGCGGCTGGGCAGCGGTCGCCAGTGGATGAGCTGGATCCATATCGACGATTGGGTCGCCGCGGTCGATTTTCTGCTGGCCCGCAAGGATGCCGTCGGCGCTTTCAATCTGAGCGCGCCGGCGCCGGTCAGCAATGCCGAATTCACCCGGCAACTAGCGGAGAGCCTCGGTCGGCGCGCGCGCCTGGTGGCGCCCTCCGGTCTGCTGCGGCTGGCGCTCGGTGAGCGTGCTTATCTGCTGCTCGGCGGCCAGCGGGTGCTGCCGACCCGCTTGCAGGCGCTGGGATTTCAATTTCGGTTTCCCGGGCTTGCCCAGGCATTGGCGGCGATCGAGCGTTGAATCCAGACCGGCAACGCCGGACCCGGGACGATGGCGCGTAGGCCGGCGGTGAGCGAAGCGCGTAGGCTGGCGGGGAGCGAAGCGAACCCCAGCGCACGCTCTGGTCGGCACTCACTCCGGTCCTCCAACCTCCGCACGGGGTGATCCAGCGACCGCGCGTATCCGGTGTCGGCGCGCTGGTCTGGCATACTTGGTGCCAACTTTTTTGGGTGACCGTGAGCGATGTTCAAATTCTGGAAGAAGTCTTCCCTCGGTCGTGCCGAGCCGGTTGCCGGTGCGGAATCCGCGGAGGGGTCCTTGGCGCCGCCGGGCGAAGGCGCGGGTCTGCGCGAACGGCTGCGCGAATCGGTGCTCGGGCGCTCGGTCAGCGCCCTTTTTTCCAGCCACCCGAAACTCGATGAAGACCTGCTCGATGAGCTGGAAACCCTGCTGCTCAGTGCCGATGTCGGGGTTGCCGCCAGTGCCGCTTTGATCGCCACCCTGCGCAAGCGCCTGCTGGCGCGCGAGTACGCCGATGTGGCGGCGCTGGTTTTGCATCTGCGTGCGGAAATGATCGCGCTGCTGAAGCCGGTCGAGCACTGGCTGGAAATACCCTCGCAGTCCACGCCCTTCGTGATCCTGGTGGTCGGCGTCAATGGTGCCGGCAAAACCACCACGATCGGCAAGCTGGCGCAATGGCTGAAGCGCGACGGCATCCAGGTGATGCTGGCCGCCGGCGATACCTTCCGCGCCGCCGCGGTCGAGCAGCTCTGCACCTGGGGCGAACGCAACCAGGTGCCGGTGATTGCGCAGGCGGGCGGGGCGGATTCGGCGGCGGTAATTTTCGATGCCCTGCAGGCGGCGCGCGCGCGCGGCATCGATGTGCTGATCGCCGACACCGCCGGGCGCCTGCAGACCCAGGCCGGGCTGATGGATGAGCTGGGCAAAGTACGCCGGGTGCTGACCCGGATCGATCCTTCGGCACCGCACGAGACCCTGCTGGTGATCGACGGCACCACCGGACAGAACGCCTTGTCGCAGGCGCGGCTGTTTCATCAGGCGGTCGGCCTGACCGGGTTGGTGGTGACCAAGCTCGATGGCAGCGCCAAGGGCGGTGTGGTGTTCGCGCTGGCGCGCGAATTGAAATTGCCGATCCGCTTTGTTGGCGTCGGCGAGGGTCTTTACGATCTGCGGCCCTTTTCGGCAGAAGCCTTTGTCGACGGCCTGCTGCCGGAACGAATCGGCGGGGATTGAGCATGCGCCGCGCGCCACGCTGGCTGCGGTATTTGGCCCTGGCCGGGCTGCTCGCGCTGTGCCTGCTCGGTTTGGCCGTGTGGCGCCTGTCGCGGGACGACCAGCGGCTTACCGCCTGGCTCGCCGATTCGGTGTATTCCGCCACTGGCCTGCAACTCGCCGCCGCGCCCGGACGCTTCGGATTCTGGCCACGCCTGAGTGTTGTGCTCGAAGCCGCGGAACTGCGCAGCGCCGACGGCATGGTGCCGATCAAGGCCAGGCGCATCGCGGTCGAGGTGCCCTGGTCGAGCCTGTTCGGCCGTGAATTGCGCATTGGCCGGGTGCGCATCGCGGGCATGGTGATCGATCAGGGCGCG
>JBGSKT010000554.1:0-2295 GCA_041741075.1 Lysobacterales bacterium | reverse complement strand
GGATGTCGATGAAGCGCAGCAGCAGCGGCAGGCGCAGCCCGGCCGCGGTGGCCTGGTCGAGCACTTCGACCAGCGCGATCTGCCGCGCGGCCGTGCCCTGCGGCTGGATACACAGGCGGGCGCGGGCATCGAGATCGACGTAGCCCTCGCTCCAGTGCGGGATCGAATAGGTATGCCGCGCCGCGGCCAGGTTCCACTCGGACATGGGCAGAGACTCCAGACTCAAGCGCGGAAGTGTAGCGGTGCCGGCGGGCATTCCGGTGGCGGCATGGGTAATTTACCGGGCGTTTCGCCCCGAGCACGGCCGGCTTGGCTACAATCGCGGCCACACGATCAGCGAGGTTGATGCATGAGTCTCACCAAGGACTGGTTTTCCGAAGCGCACCTGGCCTCCGGCTCGGCCATTTCCTACCGTATCCGCGAGCGGCTGCACGCCGAGCAGACGCCATTCCAGAACATCGAGATCTACGACACCACCGATTGGGGCAAGTTGATGGTGATCGACGGCTGCGTGATGCTGACCAGCCGCGATAATTTTCTGTACCACGAGATGATGGCGCACCCGGTGCTTTTCACCCACACCAGCCCGAAGCGGGTGGTGATCATCGGCGGCGGCGATTGCGGCACCCTGCGCGAGGTGCTCAAGCACCGCGAAGTCGAGAGTGTGATCCAGTGCGATATCGACGAGCGCGTCACCCGCCTGTCCGAGCAGTATTTCCCGGAACTGTGCGATTCCAACGCCGACCCGCGCGCGACCTTGATGTTCGACGACGGCATCGCCTACATGAAGGCGCTGGAGCCGGAATCGGTCGATATCGTGATCGTCGATTCGACCGACCCGGTCGGCCCGGCCGAGGGCCTGTTCGGCCAGGCCTTCTACGCCAGTTGCCTGAAAGCCCTGCGCCCCGGCGGCATTCTGGTACAGCAGAGCGAGTCACCGATCGCCCACCTGGAGCTGATCCGCGCCATGCGCCACGCCATGCGCAACGCCGGCTTCGACAATACCCGTACGCTGACCTTCCCACAGCCCTGCTATCCGACCGGCTGGTGGAGTGCCACGATGGCGCGCAAGCACCTCGACTTCGGCAGTTTCCGCGAGCGCGGCGCCGCCACCAAGCAGTTTGCCACCCGCTATTACAATGTCGATATTCACCGCGCCGCCCTGGCCACGCCCGAGTTCATGCGCGAGTCCCAGGGCGATTAACCACCATCGTCCCCCGGCCCCAGGCCGGACTGCCCGGAGGCCCATCGAGGCATGAGCGCATTACGCTGCTGGCTGTTACTGGTTTCACTGTCGTTGGCCGCGCCGGCGCCAGCGGCAACGATCGAGACCCACCCTGGACAGCACCAGTTCCTGAGCGGACTCGCGCGCACCCGCAAGGCCGACCCGGCCACCCGGGCCGAGTGGCAACGCCTGCTCGACCAGGCGGTCTATCAAGACAAGATCATCCAGGCGATCAGCAAGCCGGCCGAAGCGACCCGAACCTGGAAGGAGTACCGCCCGATCTTTCTGACCGACAAGCGCATCCAGGATGGCCTCGCCTTCTGGCGCGAGCACCGGCCGATCCTGGAGCAGATCAGCACGGCTACCGGGGTGGCGCCGGAAATGCTGCTCGCCATCGTCGGGGTCGAGACCAGTTATGGCCGCATTACCGGTGGCTACCGGGTGATCGACGCGCTCGTTACGCTCGCCTTCTATTACCCGCCACGGGCGCCGTTCTTCCAGAGCGAGCTGCGGCAGTTTCTGACCCTGCCCGGCCAGCAGTTTCCGATCGATCCGGCCGCGGTCAGCGGTTCCTACGCCGGCGCCATGGGTTGGGGCCAGTTCATGCCGACCAGCTATG
Source organism: Lysobacterales bacterium (assembly GCA_041741075.1). Taxonomy (GTDB): domain Bacteria; phylum Pseudomonadota; class Gammaproteobacteria; order Xanthomonadales; family Ahniellaceae; genus 0-14-3-00-62-12. Next base: position 451 of record JBGSKT010000554.1, on the reverse strand, counting down.
CCAACTATGCCCGCGACTTCGATGGCGACGGCAAAATCGACCTGTGGAATTCGCCCGGCGATGTACTGGCCTCCATCGCCAATTATTTCGTCGCCCACGGCTGGCAGCCGGGCGCGCCGGTGGCCGAACTCGGCTTCGCCGGCGACCAGGCCAGTCCGCCGGAACTAAACGGCACCGCGCCGATGCACACGCTCGGCGCACTGGCCCGGCAGGGTTACACGATCGCCGAACCGCTGGCTCCGGAACTGCCGGCGACCCTGCTGGTGCTGGACGGCGCCGCCGGCAAGGAATACTGGATCACCCACAAGAATTTCCAGGTGATCTCGCGCTACAACCGTTCGCCGCTGTATTCGATGGCGGTGTTTCAGCTGAGCCGCGAGCTCGCGGTCGGCATGGCCGAATCCGTGGCGAGCGCGCCATGAGGTCAGGCCCGGCCAGCCGGCTTGCGCTG
>JBGSKT010000553.1:0-17736 GCA_041741075.1 Lysobacterales bacterium | reverse complement strand
TCGGCTGGCTCGACCCCGGCGTGTTCGGCACCCTGGGCGTCGGCGCGGGATTTGTGCTGGGCGCGGCAGCGGTGCACCCAAAGCGCGAACGCTGGCTGATCTGGGGCGACGGCGCCTGTGGTTTCAGCCTGATCGAATTCGACAGCTTCGTGCGCCACGGCATTGCGCTGATCGCCGTGGTCGGCAACGACGCCGGCTGGACCCAGATCGCCCGCGAGCAGGTCAAAATGCTCGGTGACGACGTCGGCACCGTATTGGCACGGAGCGACTACCACCGGGTGGCGGAAGCGCTCGGTGCGGTCGGATTGCTGATCCGCAACCAGGACGAAATGCCCGCCGTGCTCGCCGAAGCCCAGGCGATCGCGCACAGCGGCCGTCCGGTGCTGGTCAATGTCTGGCTCGCTAGCAGCGCCTTCCGCGAAGGCTCGCTGTCGATGTGAGAGTCAGAGGACAGAGGACAGACGACAGAAGACCGAGGCCGGGGGACAGAAGACAGCGGAGCCGTCGCCCCGGCGGCCTTCAACAGCGAAGCTGGTCAAGCCGGGGCCCAGTCTCCACGTCGGCGGCGGCCTCAACCACTGGGTCCCGGCTTGCGCCGGCACGACGGATTCCGGTCATCCGTCCTCTGTCGTCTGGTCGGCGCCGTCCCGGCCATCCCTGGACGGTCGTTCGCCCGGGCGGGCATTGCCCGGTGGCAATGCACAAGCGCCCGGCCTCACCCCTCCCCCCCGGCCGATGGCCGATCAGGGCAGTGTATGGATGACGGCGGCCAGCGCACGCCGCATTGCAGCAATCCCGCGGGCGAGCCAAATCTTTAGCGCCCGATCACGGTATTTGCCGCGAAAACCGTTAGCATGCACGCTTTTGCCGGGGGGCAAATACGATGTGGCGAGCATTTTTGGTGGCCGCGGTGTTGGCCGGGTCCAGCGTGGGCGCGGCTGCGGCCGATTTATTTGAAGGGAATGCTGCATTCATTCTGCGTGCCGATTCGCCGCTGGCGCGGCAGCGTCTGGGCCAGCAGTTCGATCATGCCTTCCATGACCTGAAGACCGGCGAGCTGATCGTCGAGGCAAGCGCGCCGGAGTTTCTGTGGCTGCAAGCCAATGGCTTCGCTCCGCGCCTGGACAGCCTGCGCACGGCGGCCCTGATGCAGCGCGATCTGGGCATGGCCAAGGCGATCCCGGGCTTCGGCTGTTATCCAAGCGTGGACGAGACCTATGCACTGATCGATGCGCTGGTCGCCGCGCACCCGAACCTGGCGAGCAAGATCGACATCGGCGACAGTTGGGAGAAAATCGCCCCCGGGGGCAATCCCGGTTTCGATCTGTTGGTACTCCGGATTACCAATTCGGCGGTCGTCGAGGACAAGCCCAAGCTATTCGCAATGAGCGCGGTACACGCCCGCGAATACGCCACCGCGCCGGTCAACACCGCCTTCGCCCGCTGGCTGCTGGACGGCTATGGCAGCGACCCCAGCGCCACCTGGCTGGTCGACCACAACGAGTTTCATCTGTTGCTGCAGGCCAACCCCGATGGCCGCTTGTTCACCGAGACCGGCACCGATCCGAACCGCAACCAGCGCAAGAACCGCCATGACCAGGGCCAGGGCAGCGGCACCGCCCGCGGCGTCGATCTGAATCGCAATTATCCGTTTGGCTGGGGCGCGTTCAACGGTTCGAGTGGTACGCCGAGCGCAGAAACCTACCGCGGCCTGAGTGCCGGATCGGAGCCCGAGAACCAGGCCGTGGTCGCCTACATCAACAGCATTTTTCCGGATCGGCGCCCCGGGAGCCCCAATACCGGTGATCTGAGCACGCCGGCAGCAGACGACACCCAGGGCCTGTTCTTCGACATCCACAGCGTCGCCAATCTGGTGCTGTGGCCCTGGGGCATGACCGGCAGCCCGGGCAATCCGGTCACCGGCAATCAGACGCAGTTGCGCACGCTGGGCCGGCGTCTGGCCTGGTTCAATGGCTACGAGCCCGACCAGTCCAACTCGCTGCCGGCCGACGGTGCCTCGGACGACAATGCCTATGCCTCGCTCGGCGTGCCGGCCTACACGATCGAACTCGGCGACTCGACCTTTTTCCAGGACTGCAATACCTTCAACACCCGCATCCTGCCGGATAATCTGGCCATGCTGCGCTATGCCGCGCGCAGCCTGCGGGCGCCCTACCTGCTGCCCGGGCACCCGGACGTGCAGAATCTGCGGGTGACGCCGAATCTGGTGTTCCCCGGCGAAAACTTCACCCTGCAGGCGCTCGCCGATGACCAGCGCTTCAGCCAGGTCAATGGCGTCGAGCCCAGTCAGCCGATCCAGTCGGCCGTCGCCAGCATCGACCTGCTGCCCTGGACACCGGGCAGTGTGCTGCTGCCGATGCTGGCCCAGGACGGACTGTTCAACGACCAGGCCGAGCCGGTCCAGGTGAGCGTCGGCAGTGCCGGGCTCGCGCTCGGTCGCCATCTACTCTACGTGCAGGCCAGCGACGCCAGCGGGGCAGGCACGCCGGACGCGGTATTCGTGGAAGTCGTCGAGCCGGCCACGGTCGCGATACTGAACGGCCAGATTCGCGCCGCCGATACCGGGCAACCCTTGTCCGCGCGCCTGGTCATCGATGCTGCGACGCTGACCAGTGCGGCCGATGGCAACTACAGCTTTCGTACCCGGGCGAGCACGGTCGAGCTGGGTGTAAGCCAGCCAGGCTATCTCGATGAAAGCCGTAACGCGCTCGTTCTGAACATCGGCCAGGCCCGGGTGCAGAATGTCGATTTGCTGCCGACCTGCAACGCCTTTGTCGATGCCGTCGAGGGCGCCAATCCAGGCTGGTCGGTTGCTTCGCCTTGGGGTGTGCAGACCGGCCCCGGAATTTCCGGCAGCAGCCGCTTCTGGAGCGACAGCCCGGCTGGCAATTACGCCAACAACGTCAATGCTTCGCTGACTTCACCGGTTCTCGATTTCAGCGGCCTGGATGGCGTGCGACTGGAATTCGACCATCGCTGCGTGACCGAGGCCGGTTTCGATTACGGCCACGTCGATGTCTCGATCAATGGCGGAACCAGTTGGACCAATGACCTATTTCGCTGCGATGGCAACCAGCCCTGGCAGCACCAACGCATCGAGTTACCCAGCTTCGCCAATCAGGCCAATGTCCGGCTGCGTTTCCGTTTCAGCAGCGATGGCGGCGTGGTCGCCGATGGCTGGCAGATCGACAATATCCACATCGAATCCGCCGGTCCGGCCTGTCGCGCCCGGCAGAGCAGCCTCGCTGGTACGTTTCGCAACGGCTTCGAGTGAGGCTTGCGGTGTTACCATCAACGCAAGGGTAATACCGGAGCCGACGCCGACATGCACACCACCTTGACCTCGAAGGGCCAGGTCACCATTCCCAAGCCGATCCGCGATGCGCTCGGGCTGCAGCCGGGGCAGGCGGTGGCGTTCGCAATCAATGCACTGGGCGAAGTGGTGCTGGCCCAAGCCACACCGGCCTCGCGGCGTCGCGTCCGTGACCGGTTTGTGGCCGCACGCGGCAAGGCGACCCTGCCTTGGCGTACCGAGGCGCTGATGCGCCTGCTGCGCGTCGACGATTGATGATCCTGGTCGACACCAATGTCCTGATCGATGTGCTCGCCGACGACCCGCAATGGGCCGATTGGTCGACCGCGCAATTACGCGCGCAGGCGCAACTGCATGAGTTGGCAATCAATGGCGTCATTTACGCCGAATTGTCGCTGGCCTTCGAACGGGTCGAGCAGTTGGATGCAGCGCTGACCGGCCTGCAACTCAAACTACTGGAGATGCCGCGTGCCGCTTTGTTTCTGGCCGGCAAGGCATACGCCCGCTATCGCCAGGCCGGGGGTCAGCGGCCGATGATCCTGGCAGATTTTTTTATCGGTGCGCACGCGGCGGTACTCGGTCTGGCCGTGCTGACCCGTGATCCCGGGCGCTACGCGAACTATTTCCCCAGCGTGCGCTTGCTGACGCCGTCGCCACCGTCGCGGTAGGCGCCACCGCTACAACACAAACGCGCTGGCCAGGCCGAGAAACACCGCCATGCTGACCACGTCGGTGGCGGTGCTGAGAAAAATGCCCGAGGCGCTGGCCGGGTCGGCGCCGAGCCGGCGCATGCCGAGCGGGATCAGGGTGCCGGCCAGTCCCGACATCAGACAACTGACAGCCATCGCAAACACGGTGATCAGGGCCAGCCCCAGCGCAGCCGGATTGCCCTGGACGCGGGCCATCGCGTACATCGCCACCGCGGCGACGATGCCGACCAGCAGGCCATTCCAGAAGCCGAGCCAACTTTCCTTCAGCACCACCCGCCGCACCTGCTCGGGCTTGAGTTCGCCGAGGGTCATGCCGCGCAGGGTGATCGCCAGCGTCTGGCAGCCGGTATTGCTGCTCTGACCGGCCAACACCGGCAGGAATACCGCCAGCAGCACGATCTGGTTGATCGCGTCCTGGAACCAGCCGACCACCGCCGCGGCCAGAAACGCGGTCAGCAAATTGAGCTGCAGCCACGGGTGGCGAAAGCGGAAGCTCTGCGGCCACGGCGTGCTGATGCGTTCTTCGCGCTCGACGCCGACCATGGCGCCGGCCTGGGCGGAAATCTCGAAGGTCTGCTGCTCGAACAGCACATGGCCGCGCACCGAACCGAGCAGCCGGCCTTCGCGATCGCAGACCGGGTAGGCCGGATAGTGCCGGGTGACCACCTCGCGCATCGCGGCGACCACCGGCGTATCCGGGCGCAGAAAGAACGGCTCCCGGACCATCACCGACTGCAGCGACTGTTCGCGCGCGGCGAACAACAGCTCGCGGAAGGCCACCACACCGACCAGCCGGCCTTCGGCATTGGTCACGAACACGTAGATCACGAAGGCGCTCTTGACCACCTCGCGCAGCGCCTCGACCACCTCGCCGACGCTGGCGTCGGCGCGGAACACCGCCTTCGGCATTTCCATCAGGCGGCCGACCGTGCCTTCTTCGAAATGATGATCGCGGCGCCACTGCTGCGCGGTTTCTAGCGGCGCCGCGGCACAGATGCGTTCGCGGCGCAGGGCGTCGAATTCGCCCAGAATCTCCAGCGCGAAACCCGGGTTCATCTGGCCGAGCAGTTCGGCGATCAGCTGGTCGTCCTGGTCGACCAACTTGCGCGCGGCACTGGTTGGGTCGGTGGTGCTGATCTGGTCGAGCAGGCTCTGCGCCATGGCGGTCCCTCAAGGGTGCGGTGGGGAATTGTCCGATCAAGCGCCGGCGATTGCTACCGCCGGCCGGTGTCGGGCGTTTCCGATGGCGCGGTGGCCGAGTTGTTGATGCGCAATTGCCGGGCGTGCAGGCCGGTGAACAGCAACTGCGCGCTGGTCGCGCCGACCAGGGCCAAAAACATGTCCCACTGGGTATCCCAGACGTCGCCCTGGGTGGCCAGATAGGCGTCGGCATCGCCACCGAGCAGCAGCGCCGCCCACCATTCGATGAATTCAAAAAAAGCGCTGAAGGCGAGACAGCAACTCAAGACCAGATAAAACAGCCAGCCGCCGGGGCGCAGCGGTGTTTTGCGCAGCAACAGCTCGCGCGCCAGGATCGCCGGCACGAAACCCTGGGTGAAATGCCCGAGCCGGTCGTAGTGGTTGCGGGCCAGACCGAAGGTCTCGCGGAACCAGTCGCCGAGCGGCACCAGGGTATAGGTGTAGTGCCCGCCCACGACCAGCAACAGCGCGTGCAGGGCGAGCAGCCAGCACAGCAAGCGGGTCAGAGGAAATTTCGGCCAGGCGAGGATCACCAGCGGCAGTCCGAACACCACCCAGATCACTTCCATCGCCCAGGTTAGCCGATCATTCGGCCCGATCCCGGACCAGACCAGGGCAGCTAGCGTAGCCAGCACCAGAAACCCGCGCTCGCCGCGGGCGATCGGTAAGGGTTGCGGTGGATTCAGCACCATGGTCAAACCGCCTTGGATTGGGTCGATCGGGCCATCATACGCACGATCAGCGGAAGTAGGGTGGATAAGCGCAGCGGTTTTCAACGGCGGAGCCGGTCATCCACCGCAGTGCCGTTGTGGGAGCGACGGAACGTCGCGACTTGCCTATCGCCGCGACAGTCGCGACGTGCCGTCGCTCCCACAACCACTTCGCTCCTACAACCGCCGACCCCGCGCTACACCCGGTTGCGCGCCGCAGAACCGCGCTTGCGCACGATCAACATGGCCAGCTCCAGCGACTGTTCGTAATTGAGGCGCGGATCGACGGTGGACTTGTAGGCCCGCTCCAGGTCGATCTCGGTCAGATCGCGGGCGCCGCCCAGGCATTCGGTGACATTTTCGCCGGTCAGTTCCAGATGCACGCCACCGAGCCGGGTGCCCTCGGCCCGATGGATGTCGAAGGCATGGTCGAGTTCGGCGCGGATGTTCTCGAAACGCCGGGTCTTGAAGCCGTTCGAAGTGCTCTCGGTATTGCCGTGCATCGGGTCGGCGCACCACAGCACGCGCCTTCCCTCACGCTGCACCGCCTGGATCAGTGCTGGCAGCGCGCTGGCGATCTTGCCGGCGCCCATGCGATGGATCAGGGTCAGGCGACCGGGTTCGTTGTCCGGGTTGAGCGCGTCGATCACCGGCAACAACTGATCGGCGCTGACGCCCGGGCCGAGCTTGAGCCCGATCGGATTGCGGATGCCGCGGCAGTATTCGATGTGCGCGCCATCCAGCGCGGCGGTGCGCATACCGATCCATGGAAAGTGCGTGCTCAGATTGAACCAGCCGTGCTGGCGCGGCACCTGCCGGGTCAGCGCCGCCTCGTAGTGCAGCACCAGGGCTTCGTGCGAGGTGTAGAAATCGACCCGTGAGAAACTGCCCAGCGGTTCGCCGGCCAGAGTCTCCATGAAGCGCACCGATTCGCCGATCGCCTCGACCATGTGCCGGTATTCAGCTTGCAGCGGCGCGTGCTGCATCCAGCCCAGCTCCCAGTATTCCGGGTGGTGCAGGTCGGCGAAGCCGCCGTCGATCAGGGCGCGCACGAAATTGATGGTCATCGCCGAATGCGCGTGGCCACGCAGCAGACGCGCCGGATCCGGGGTGCGCGCCGCCAGGTTGAACTCGGGGGCATTGACGATATCGCCGCGGTAACTGGGCAGGGTGGTGTCGCCACGGGTTTCCAGATCGGCCGAACGCGGCTTGGCGTACTGGCCGGCAAAACGGCCGAGCCTGACCACCGGCAGCTTGAGGCCGTGGATCAGCACCACGCTCATCTGCAGCAACACCTTGAGCCGGTTCGAGATGGTGTTCGAATCGCATTCGGCAAAACTCTCGGCGCAATCGCCGCCCTGCAGCAGGAAGCGCTTGCCCTCGGCGGCCTCGGCGAGCATCTGCTTCAGGGTCAGTATCTCGAACGAGGTGACCAGTGGCGGCAGCACGCGCAAGGCATCGACCGCAGCGGTCAATGTCGTCGGGTCCGGATAATTGGGCTGCTGGCTGGCCGCTTTTTGCTGCCAGTGGTCGGGCTGCCACTCGCTGTTCTGGTCGATCGGTGGCTTGGTCACTTCGAAGTTTTTCCGCGGGCGAAGAAACCAGCATATAGCGCGAGCAGACTAAAGCCTGCAAACCAGATCAACGCCCAGGCCGGCATATCCATGCCGAGGAACAGCCACCCATCGGGCGTCGCGCATTCGCCGGAACCGGTGAATACGTCCTTGATGGTCTTGCCGAGGGGAAAGGCGTCGAGCATGTAGGCAAGCCCCGGACCGCAGTCCGGCACCTGATCCGGCGGCAGATGGCGCAGCCAGACATGGCGCGCCGCTACCGAGCCGCCGGCCAGGGCGGCAAGCAGGATCAGCAGCGCCCACAGCTTGCGCCCCAGCGCGCGCGGGTTGTGCAGCGCCCCGAGCAGGGCCAGCAGTCCGACCGAGATAAAGCCGATGCGCTGGAATATGCACAGCGGACAGGGTTCGATGCCGAGCACCTTCTGCAGATAGATGCCAAAGCCGAGCAGGCCGGCAGTGGCCAAGGTCATGCCGGCGAGCAGCCAGCGGAACGGGGGTAGGCGCATGCGACTTGCTCCAACAGAAAACCGAGCCGCTGAGTGTAGCGGTGTAGATGCGTGGGGGGGCGAGAATGTGGGAGCGACGGTTACGTCGCGACTGTCGCATCGATAGCCAAGTCGCGACGTGCCCGTCGCTCCCACAACTGCCCCATCGATAGCCAAGTCGCGACGTGCCGTCGCTCCCACAATCACCGCTCACCGCAACGCATCTGTCCTCGGTCCTCTGTCTTCTGTCGTCTGAACAGCAGACAGCGGTTGTTGGCTGGCATGTCGATGTCGGCGAGCCATTCGAGGCCGATGCCCTGGGCGAGCGCGAGCACCGCCTCGAAATCACGGATGCCGCTCCTGGCATCGCGTGCGCGCAGCCACTGGTCGAAGCTGGCATTGCTGGCACTGGTGAATTGGCCCTGGTAGTTGAACGGCCCATAGATCAGCAGCTTGCCGCCGGGGGCAAGCACCTGGCCGACACCCTGGAAAAAGCGCTCGACTTCATCGAGGCCGATGATGTGCAGGGTGTTGGCGGTGAAGATCGCGTCGACTTCGAGCCTCGGCCACGGCAAATGGTTGACGTCGAGTTCGATTGCCGCCGGCGTGTTGGCGAGGCCGGCATCGCACCGCCAGGCCTCGATCCCAGGCAATGGTTCGGCGCGATCGCTGGCCTGCCAGATCAGCTGCGGCAGTGCCGCGGCGAAATAAATGGCGTGCTGACCGCTGCCACTGCCGATTTCTAGCACGTGGCGGCGGTCGGCGAAATGCTCGCGCAACACCGCGAGGATCGGCTCGCGATTGCGTTCGGTTGCAGGCGCGTCGGGTTTGTCTGCCATCGGGCTCAGGCCTCGCCGCCGACCGCCGGGCTGTCCTGTTCGAGCTGCGCAAGTTTGCGTGCGAGCTGCTCGGGCGAGCGCGTGAACGGCGCCAGCAAACGATAAAACACCGGCACCACGAACAGCGACAACAGGGTCGAAAACGCCACCCCGAAAATCACCACCACGCCGATCGCCGAACGGCTGGCCGAGCCTGGGCCACCGGCCAGCACCAGCGGCACCGCGCCGAACATGGTCGATAGCGAGGTCATCAGGATCGGGCGCATGCGCACGCTGGCCGCTTCGACGATGGCGGCGTCGATGCTGCGTCCCTGGTCGCGCAACTGGTTGGCGAACTCGACGATCAGGATGCCGTTCTTGGCGGCGAGTCCCACCAGCATCACGATGCCGATCTGGCTGAACAGGTTGAGCGAGCCGCCGGTCAGCCACAGGCCGAGCAGGGCGCCCAGCATCGCCAGCGGCACGGTCAGCATGATCACCAGTGGGTGCAGGAAACTCTCGAACTGCGCGGCCAGCACCAGGAACACGATCAGCAGCGCCATGCCGAAGGTGAACAGCACCGCGCTGCCGGCCGCCTGGTATTCGCGCGACTCGCCCTTGTAGTCGATCTGCGCGCGCTCGGGCAGTTCCTCGGCGATCACCTGGCGCAGGAAGGCCAGCGCCTCACCCAGCGTGTAGCCGGGGGCGAGTCCCGCCGACAAGGTGATCGCGCGCAGCCGGTTGAAGCGGTTGAACTCGCCGGGTTCGGCGAGCTCGCCGAGCGTGACCAGGCTGGACAGCGGGATCAACTGGCCGCTGGCCTGCGAGCGCACATACAGATTGTCCAGATCGGCCGGTGCGGCGCGATTTTCGCGTGCGGCCTGCAAGATCACGTCGTATTCCTCGCCGCCCTCGACATAGGTGGTGACCCGGCGCGAGCCCATCATGGTCTCCAGGGTGCGGCCGATCTCATCGACCGAGACGCCAAGATCGGCGGCGCGATCGCGGGCGATCTCGATGCGCAGTTGTGGCCGGGTTTCCTTGTAGTCGGAATCGGCCGCGAACAGCTTCGGGTTCTGCTCCATGCGCGAGAGCACGCGGTCGCGCCATTCGGCGAGCTCGGCGTAGTCAGGCCCGCCCAGCACCAATTGCAGCGGCTGGCCGTTGCTGCGCACCAGGCCGGAACGCACCCGTGGCATTGCCCGCACCGCCGGCAACGCCGACAGATCGCTGCGCACCTTTTCGACCAGCTCGGCGGTGCTCATGGCGCGTTGGTTCCACGGCTTCATCAGCACGATCGCCATGCCGGTGTGCATGTCACCGCCGGGGCCGAAACTGCCGGGTACGCGGGTGTTGATGTTCTCGATCGGCTGACCGGCGCCCAGGAATTTCGACAGATGCTGTTCGACCGCCTGCATTTGGCCGACCGTGTAGTCGTAACCGGCGCCTTCGGGCGCGACCAGGCTGACGAAGAAGGCGCCGCGATCCTCGGGTGGGGCAAGCTCGGTCGGGATGCGGGTCTGCACCAGAAAGATCAGGGCGACGCAACTGAGCAACACCGCGCCGCCGACCAGCGGCCGGCGGATGGTTTTTTCGACCAGGTGCCGATAGCCGCCGCCGAGCCGGTCGAACTGGCGCTGCAAAAAGCCGTTGAAACCGTGCGCGCGGGCGTGCGGCCGGAGCAGTTTGGAACACATCATCGGGGTCAGGCTGAGTGCCACGAAGGCCGAGATGATCACCGCACCGGCCAGCGCCACCGCAAGTTCGCGGAACAGACGGCCGTTATTGCCTTCCATGAAAGCGACTGGCAGAAATACCGCAGCCAGCACCGCGGTGGTCGCGATCACCGCGAAGGCGACCTGGGCGGTGCCGCGCCGCGCCGCCACCAGTGGCGGCTCACCGAGGTCGGTGCGGCGCTGCACGTTCTCCAGCACCACGATCGCGTCATCGACCACCAGGCCGATCGCCAGCACCAGGGCGAGCAGGGTCAACAGGTTGATGGTGAAGCCGAACGCGGCCAGCGCGATGAAGGCGGCGATCAGGCAGACCGGCACGGTCACCGCCGGGATCAGCGCGGCGCGCAGGCTGCCGAGGAACAGATAGATCACCACCAGCACCAGCAGCACCGACTCGAACAGGGTGGCGTAGACGCGGTGTACCGCCGCGTCGATGAACACGGTCGAATCGTAGGCGACGAAAATCTCGGTGCCGGCCGGCAGGGTTTTCTGGATCGAAGGCAGCGCGTCCTTGACCGCGTGCGCCACGTCGAGACTGTTTGCGGTCGAGGTCTTGATGATGCCGAGCCCGATATTGGGCTGGCCATTGCCGCGAAAATAGGCGCGGCGCTCGGCCGAGGCGCGCTCGACCCGGGCCACTTCGCCGAGCCGGACCAGATGCCCGTCGTGGCCCTTGGTGATGTTCAGTTTGGCGAAATCATCGGCGGCCCGATAGCTGCGCAGCACGCGCAGGGTGAAATCCCGGTCGGTGGATTCCAGATTGCCGGCCGGCAGCTCGACGTTCTCGCGCCGCAGCGCCGCTTCGATATCGTTGACGGTCAGCCCGCGTGCGGCCAGCGCCTCACGGTCCAGCCACACGCGCATGGCGTAGCGCTGCCCGCCGCCGACGCGGATCTGCGCGACGCCGTCGATGCTGGCCAGACGGTCGGTGACATAGCGGTCGGCGTAGTCGCTCAACTCCAGCGTGTCGAGCGTGCTCGATCGCATGTTCAGCCACAGGATCGGATCGGCGTCGCTTTCGACTTTGGCAATCTCGGCCGGATCGGCTTCGTCCGGCAGGCGGTCCTGGACCCGGCTGACCGCATCGCGCACGTCGTTGGCGGCGGCCTCCACCTCGCGCGAGAGCGAGAACTCCATGCTGACCGAGGCCTGGCCGTTGCGGCTGCGCGACTCGATCGTGTCCACCCCTTCGATGCCGCTGACTGCGTCTTCCAGCACCTGGGTGATGCGGGTCTCGACCACCGCCGCCGAGGCGCCCGGGTAGCTGACCGATACCGACACTACCGGCGGATCGATCTTGGGCAGTTCGCGCAGGGTCAGGCGGGTGAACGCGACCAGGCCGAGCACGACCAGCAGCAGACTCATCACCGCGGCCAGCACCGGGCGCTTGATGGCAACATCGGAGAGCATCATCGGGCGTTCTCCCTCAAGGCGCGACGGTCGCGGCTGGGTCGCCGTCGGGTACCACGGAAACATCCCGGATGGCGCTGCCCGGCCGCAGCTTCACGGTGCCGTCGACCACGATGCGCTCGCCTTCGTCGATCCCGGACAGCACTTCCACCTCGCCGGCGCGCCGCGCGCCCAGCCTCACATCGACACGCTCCACGGTCTGGTCCGGTTTGACCCGGAACACATAGGCCTGCTCGCCCACCTGAATCGCGGCGATCTCCGGGATCACCAGGGTCTGGCGTTCGGGCTTGAGGATGCGCACTGAAAGCAGCATGCCCGGACGCAGCCGGCGATCGGGATTGGGAATCTCGGCGCGCACGGTGATCGCGCGGGTGACCGGATCGACGCGCGAATCCAGGGTGCGCACCACGCCCTCGAATTCGCGCTCGGGATAGGCGGCGCTCTTTGCGCGCACCGGCTGGCCCACGCGCAGGGCCTGCAGGAAGGTTTCCGGCACCGCGAAATCCAGCTTGATCAGCGAAATATCATCCAGGCTGGCGATCGTGGTGCCGGGCGTGACCAGGGTGCCCGGGCTGACCTGGCGGAAGCCGAGCACGCCGGAAAACGGCGCGCTGATCACCCGGTCGGACAGGCGCGCGCGGGTCGCATCGAGTCGGGCGCGGGCCGAATCCAGCGCCGCCTTCTGGGTATCGAGCTGGCTCGCCGGCACCAGCTTCTGCTCGGTCAGTTGTTGCTGCCGCCGGTACTGCTGCTCGGCCTCGCGAAAACTGGCCGCGGCTTCATTCAGGCCGGCGAGCTCGACCCGCCCGGACAGATCGACCAGCACCTGGCCGGCCGTGACCAGATCGCCATCCTCGAAGTTCACCCGGACCACGGTCTCGGTAACCTTGGCGGTGATCAGCAGCGATTCGTTCGCCGACGCGGTGCCGAGCGCCTCCAGACTGTCCTGCCAGGGTAGGCGCCGGACCAGGGTGGTGGTCACCGTAGCCAGCTCCGCGCGGCCCGGGGCCGGCTTGCCGCCGCCACAGGCGCAGAGCGCCAGCACGACCATCGAGCATCCAACCCAGCGAACCGCCTTGCGCATGAGAGAACCGCCAGCACTGAGAGAGTAGGTCCAAGCCATCCAGATGTAGATGCTTCGCAGTCGAAATCGGTCGCAGCACTTGCGGTCGATGGGACTTCGCATCGTCACCCGACAACGGACCGACCATTATAGGCGGGCATTGCACCAGGGATGCGTGGCCGCGTCGTGGGAGCGGCATTTGTGGGAGCGACGGCACGTCGCGACTGTCGCCACGAAGCGACAGCCGCGACCCGCCCGTCGCTCCCGGGATGGTTGAGGCCGGTACCGCGGTGGACGGTGGATGACCGGTTCCGACGTTGAATGCCACGGCTCTTATCCACACTGCTACGGCTTCTCCTGGTTCTGATCCTCTTGATCGACGGTGCGGCCCGGTCGTGCCCCGGCCCGCCACTGCTGACCTTACAATGCCGTTCGGGTCGGCTGGTGTTTCAGGCCTGGTCGAGACCGTCACGAGGAGATTGGTGCATGGGCGTCTGCACGAAGCGCGGTAGTGACTGGCCACGCCGCCGTGCGCGCCGCGGCTGGCAAGGTGTCGGTCTGCTGTTGCTGTCAATCGCCGGATGGGTGCCGGACGCACAGGCGTTCAAAGAAATCCGCGCCGCGGAACCGGTACAACTGGCCGAAAACGAAGGGCTTCTGGTGGTCGATATTTCGACCACGACCTATGTCAACAGTCTGAGCTTTTCGCGTGTCGATGGGTCGGGCCGCAACGAAGTGCTCGGCGGCCTGGAAGCAGGCCGGATCCGCGCGTTGTATGTAGTTCCGGCCGGTCGCTATCGATGGCACGAGATGAACCTGCGCAACTGGTTGATGTACGCGCGCTACAAGTTGCGAAAGGACCCGGAGTTCGCTTTCGAGGTCCAGGCCGGCCGGATCAACTACGCCGGGGAACTGCAGATTCGTCCGTCCGCCATCAATCAAACCGATTTCCATATCAGCAATCGCATGCTGCCGGTGATCGACTGGCTGGAGCAACACCATGCCGCCCTCTACCAGCAGTATCCGCTGCACTTTTCCGGCCACTACCCGGATCCGTTTCCGGCCTTTTACCGCACCGAGCGGGCGCCGAGCGCAAAGCCCGCGGATGATCTCAACCAGGGCCAGCCGGCGCCGGACGCCGGGGCACTGCCGATGGCGCCCGCCCTGTTGTGGGCTCCGGCGCATGTGCAATCGATCGCACTCAGCCCGGGCGGCCGCCTGGTCGCCGAATCGGTGCAGGGCGAAAACGGCGGTTGGGAACTCGATTTGATCGATCTGCAAGCCGGCACCAGCCAGCGTCTGCAGAGCGCGCCGTTCGCCTATGCAGACTTGACCTGGAAAGATGACGCGACCCTGTTGGCGACCGCCGAAGGCGGCTTGAACGGCGAGCGTCTGACATTGTTTCTGATCGGCAAGCGGACCGGCGAAAGGCGTGAGTTTCAGATGCAGCTTGTGCCGAGGGCCGGGCGACTGGTCGGAATCCTGCCGGAAATTCCGCATCGCATCCTGTTCGAGTTCGCAGACAGTCGTGGCCAGCTGGTGGTGCATGCGATCGACACCAGCAGCCCCGAAAGCATCAGGCGCATCATCCATGTCCCTAGTCGCAAGCGCCTGAACCGTGGTGTGCCGGGCGATCTCGCCTGGGTCGCGGATGCCCGCGGCGAGCTGATCCTGGCTTCGGCCCGCCGCGGCGACGACCAGGTCTTGATGTACGGCCGCCGCGGCAGCTACTCCGAAATACTGGTGTACGGTCAAGGTGAGGATTTTCGGCCCTTGACCGTATCCGGAACCGGAACCGCCGATCGTATCTACGGATTGAGCGACGCAGGCCGTGCGCAGCGCGATCTGGTGCTGTTCGATCCGGTCGCCAAAAAAATAACCGAGACGGTTTTCAGTAAGCCCGGTATCGATGTAGTAACCGGGGTGTTCGATTTTCAGGGAGTCCCGATCGGTGCCAAGTACTACGCCGCCGGGCGCCTGGTCACCGAATACTTCCTCGCCGAGGACCGGCGCCTGGCGCAATCGTTGCAGGCCGCCTTTCCAGGCCGGACCGTGGCCCTGATCGACCACAACCAGGATCGGCGGCAACTGCTCTTGCTGGTCGAGGCCAGCGATCAGCCGCCCTTGCTCTACCACCTCGACCGCAACACCATGCAGGCGAGTCTGATCGACCAGTTTCGCCCGGACCTCGCTGGGCAGCATTTTGCCCCGGCGAAAGTGTTGGCCATAAACAGCAGCGACGGCCTGTCGATCGAGGCCTATCTGACCCTGCCGACTGGCAGCACGCGACATCCGTTGGTGGTGATGCCGCACGGCGGTCCGATCGGGGTCAGCGACCATCTGCAATTCGATCCAGAGGTGCAGTTCCTGGCTGCCTTGGGCTATGCCGTCCTGCAGGTGAACTTTCGCGGCTCCGAAGGCTACGGCAAGGCATTCCGCGAAGCCGGCTACCGCAATTTCGGCCGCTTGATCGAAGACGACATCGACGCAGCCATTCAATACGCGCTGGCCCATCACCCGCTCGACGCGAAGCGCATGTGCATACTCGGTGCCAGCTACGGCGGCTATTCGGCATTGATCTCCACGATCCGTTGGCCGGGACGTTTCCGATGTGCGGTCTCGATTGCTGGCGTCAGCGATCAGGCGCTGTTCTTCACCGCCAGCGACAGCGCGCGCGCGGCCAAGACCCGGGAAATGATGGAGCGCAACATCGGCAACCCGAATATCGATCTGGCCGAGATGCGGGAGACCTCGCCGCTATACCGGTTCAAAGAACTGAAAGTTCCGCTGATGCTGATCCACGGGCGCGAAGATCGCCGCGTCGACTTCGAACACAGCCGGCGTCTGGTGCGACTGCTCAACCTGATCGACCGCCCACCGGTACTGCTCGCGTTCCCCGACGAAGGCCACGGCCTGGAACACCTTAAAAACATCGTCAAGGCCTGGACCGGCATCGCCGGATTCCTCGGCGAACACCTGGGTCGGCCGGTCCCGCCCAATCCACCACCCAGCGGTTCGCGTTGAACGTAGCCCTTCGACCAGCTCAGCACCGGCCGCGCAGCGGCCAACCAAACCGTCCGCGTTGAGCGTAGCCGCGCAGCGTCAAAGGCGAAACGCCAGCGGCGGCCCGACGGTTCGCCGCGGGCAGCCAGAAACGAACCAGAAAGTCCGGATTGAGCTAGTCTCTGCGGACAACGCGGCTAAATGAAACGCGGATGGCCAAGGGATATTCATCAATGACATTGTTCGTTCGGTTTTTGGTTTTGCTGGCGTTGTGGATGCCGGTGTTTGCCGAATCGTTGGATCCCGGCAAGCTGATCGAACGGGGCGTCCTGCTGCACGACCAGAAACGCTATGCGGAAGCGATCGCCAGTTATCGCGAGGCGCTGCGTCAGGAACCGACCAACCCGACCGCGCTGTATGAACTGGCCTTCTCGCTGTCTGCCACCGGTGACTTCGACCAATGCGTGCAGACCGCCAAACGAGCGCGCAAGGCGGCAAAGCGCATTGTCGCCGGACTGTTCGCCCTGGAGGGCAACTGTCTGGATAGCCGAGGTTCGAGCAAACAGGCCGCCAAGGTCTACAGGCGTGGGCTGGCCGCGTTCCCCGATGACCCAGATCTGGCTTACAACTTTGGGGTGTCCGAATTTGAGCTCGGCCAGTACCGGCACGCCCGGCAACTGGCCAAGGTATCCATCCAGGCGCGTCCCAATCATCCGTCATCGCATCTGTTGATCGCCAAGGCTTACGCCGCGGAAAACTATCGGGTGCCGGCGCTGTATGCAGCGCTGCGTTTTCTGAGTCTGGAACCGGCGGGCCCGCGCGCCGAGGAAGCAGCGGCGTTGGCCCGCGCCAACCTCAATCACGGCGTAAGCCGGGGCGCCGACGCCAAGATTGAGGTGCTTGTCGACCCGAATGCGGACAAAGACGAGGGCGACTTCAATAGCGAATCGATACTTCTGTCGCTGCTGGCGGCCGGGCGGCTCTCCGGAGGTGGCGAGCAAAAAGCCGAATGTGAGCAACTGGTCGTACAGCTCGGCATTTTTCTCGCCATGCTCGAAGGCGCAGACGAAGAGAAATCCGAGCCGAAAGGGCGAACAGTCTTCGCCCGTGCGACCTATTTACCCTTTCTGACCACGGTGCAACGAGAAGGTGTCGCTGATGCGTTCGGCTATCGCGTGTTCGCGGCACTGCATCCAGCCGAAAGTCTGGCATGGACGAGCGACCATCGGACCGAGGTCGACCGGCTCGAACAGGTATTGCTGCGCATCAACGGTGGTGACGCGCCCTAGCGGGTTGTGGGAACAACGGCACGTCGCGACCGGACGATCGAAGCGACAGTCGCGACGAGCCCTTAGCTCCCACTATGGTTGACGCCGACACCGCGGTGGACGGTGGATGACCGGTTCCGCCGTCGAAATCCGTGGTACTTATCTGCCCAGACTGCTGAATTGGCGGCAGCCGCGGTGGATGCGCGGTACTTATCCACCCTAGGTGCGTGGCATCGCGCTAGGCTTGGCCCATGGCCAATCCACGCGCCACTCTGATCGAACGATTCATCGAGCACCTGGCGGTGGTCAAGCGGCTGTCGCCGCGCACGCTGGCCGCGTATCGCGACGATCTGAACGCGCTCGATCGCTGGCTCGATGCGAGCTTGCCGACGGTGGCGTGGTCGGCGCTGGCCGGGGAAACACTA
>JBGSKT010000552.1:0-1992 GCA_041741075.1 Lysobacterales bacterium | reverse complement strand
GCACCACCTGGCCTGTACGCCCCGAGGGCAGCACGCGCAGCCGGTCGCCGGGCGCCACCGTGCCGGACACCAGGGTGCCGGCATAGCCGCGAAATTCGGCGTTCGGTCGATTGACCCACTGCACCGGCAGGCGCATTGGCTGGCCCGGCAGCGGGCCAGCGATCGTCACCGATTCGAGGTGGGCGAGCAGACTGGGGCCGGTATACCAGGGCATGCGCGCACTGGGTTCAACCACATTGTCGCCAGCGACGGCGGCGAGTGGGATGCACTGCACCGCTTCGATGCCGAGGCGGCCGGCCAGTTCGCGGAACTCGGCTTCGATCGCCGCGAACACCGCGCCATCGAAATCGACCAGGTCCATCTTGTTGATCGCGAGCACCAGTTCGCGGATGCCGAGCAGGGCGACCAGGTAGGCATGGCGCCGGGTCTGGCCGAGCAGGCCCTTGCGCGCGTCGACCAGCAGCACCGCGAGTTCGGCGGTGGAAGCCCCGGTGACCATGTTGCGGGTGTACTGCTCGTGGCCGGGAGTGTCGGCGACGATGAACTTGCGCCGGCTGGTGGCGAAATAGCGATAGGCGACATCGATGGTGATGCCCTGTTCGCGTTCGGCCGAGAGGCCATCGAGCAGCAGCGCATAATCGCGTTCGTTGCCACGGGTGCCATGGCGACGGGAATCGGCGTCGAGCGCGTCGATCTGGTCGTCGAACACGTTGCCGGAATCGACCAGCAGCCGTCCGATCAGGGTGCTTTTGCCGTCGTCGACGCTGCCGCAGGTGATGAAGCGCAGCAATGGCTGCGGCTCCGGCGAACCGCCACTCGCTTGCGCTGCCATCAGAAATAGCCCTCCTGCTTCTTGCGTTCCATCGAGGCGGCCGGATCGAAATCGATCACCCGTCCGGCGCGTTCGGAACGGCGCGAGACCAGCATTTCCTGGATGATCGCGCTTACGCTGTCGGCGTCGGAAAGCATCGCCCCGGTCAGTGGGTAGCAGCCCAGGGTGCGGAAACGTACCCGGCGCAACACCGGCACCTCGCCCGGCGCCAGCGGCAGGCGCTGGTCATCGACCATGATCAGTTCGCCGTTACGTTCGACCACCGGACGATCGGCTGCGAAATACAGTGGCACCAGCGGGATCGACTCACGCTCGATATAGCGCCAGACATCCAGCTCGGTCCAGTTCGACAGCGGGAATACGCGCAGGCTCTCGCCAGGCAGTTTGCGCGTGTTGTAGAGATTCCACAGTTCCGGGCGCTGCTGCTTCGGGTCCCAGCGCTGGGCGGCATTGCGAAACGACAGCACGCGCTCCTTGGCGCGGGATTTTTCCTCGTCGCGGCGGGCGCCACCGAAGGCGGCGTCGAAGCCGTAGTGGCTGAGCGCCTGCTTGAGTCCCTGGGTCTTCCACAGGTCGGTGTGTACGGCGGCGCCGTGGGTGAACGGGTTGATGCCGAGCGCCGTGGCCTCCGGGTTGCGATAAATCAGCAGGTCGATGCCGGCCTTGCGCGCGACCTGGTCGCGCAGTTCGTACATGGCGCGAAACTTGTACGTGGTGTCGACGTGCAGCAGCGGAAATGGCGGCGGCGAAGGATAAAACGCCTTCTCGGCCAGCCGCAGCAGCACCGCGCTGTCCTTGCCGATCGAATACAGCAGCACCGGCCGCGCGCACTCGGCGGCCACCTCGCGCAGGATGTGGATGCTTTCGGATTCGAGGCGGTCGAGCGAGCTTAGTGCGGTCATCAACAGCCCAGGAAAAAGTCGGCGCAGTGCCGAGTGTAATGCCCTCGGCGGCAAATCCGGCTCTAGCCCTACGCACCCGATGTAACGCAACGCGCGAAACCACGGAAACCGCGAGTTCAGGCGGACCAGGGATCGACCAGGGCGATTCCGGTTGCTTCGAAGTGCCGGGTGTTGCGTGTCGCCAGCGTCGCCTTGCGCGCGGCGGCGATGCCGGCGATCTCGACATCGCGAATCTCGACCGGGCGCCCGGCCCGGCGT
>JBGSKT010000551.1:0-7639 GCA_041741075.1 Lysobacterales bacterium | reverse complement strand
GCCGTTCCGGCTGCTGCGTGGGTTGCTGTTTTACTTGGTGCGTTTGGTAGCACGCGTGGTGGCCTTGCTCGGACGACTGCTGGCGCGCGTGCTGGCACCGCTGGCCACCGGCCTGCGCGGTGGCGAGGACCGCCTGGAATCGTATTACGCCACTATTCTGCCCGGCGTGATTGCCGCCCCCGGGCGGGTATTGGGCGCGGCCTTGCTCGCCCTGGCACTCAGCTTGCTGCTGCTGCCCGGCATGGGCCTGGATCTGGTGCCGCAGTTGGCCCAGGGGCAGTTCGAAGCGGTGCTCAAACTGCCGCCGGGCACCCCGTTGGCGCGCACCGATGCACTGACCCGGCAGGTTGCAGAACAGCACAGCAAAGACGCTGCGGTCGAAAGCATTTTTGCGGTGGCCGGGGTCGGCGCCCGGCTCGACGCCAATCCGACCGAATCCGGCGAAAACGTAGGCCGACTGCTGGTCGACCTGAAACCCGGAACCAATGGCGCCGACGAGGCGCGGGTGATGGCAGCGATGCGCAGCACGGTGAACGCGCTCGGCATCCACGATGCCACCTTCGCGCGTCCGGCGCTGCTCAGTTTCGACACGCCGCTCGAGGTCGAACTGGCTGGCTACGATCTGGAGCGTCTGCGTCTGGCCGGCAACCAGGTGACCCGCGCGCTGCGCGGCTCGGACCGCTTTGCCGACGTCAAATCGACGGTCGAGGATGGTCAGCCGGAAGTGCAGATCTACTTCGACCAGGAACGCGCCGCCGCGCTTGGGCTTTCCACCCGCCAGATCGCCGACCAGGTGGTGCGCAAACTGCGCGGTGAAATCGCCACCCGCTACAGCTTCCGCGACCGCAAGATCGACGTGCTGGTGCGCGCCCGCGCCGAGGACCGCGCCTCGATCGAGGATATCCGCAACATCATCGTCAATCCGCAGAGCGACAAGCCGGTGACGCTGTCGGCGCTGGCCGAGATCAAACTGACCGAGGGCCCGGGCGAGATCCGCCGCGCCGATCAGGAACGGGTGGCGTTGATTTCGGCCAACCTGAAGTATGGTGACCTAGGCACCGCCGCCGCCGAAGTGCGCCGGCTGACCGCGGGGCTCGGCCTGCCGGTCGGGATAACGCTGCGCGTCGCTGGCCAAAGCGAAGAGCTCGATGCCTCTGTCGATTCGCTGGTGTTTGCACTGGTGCTGGCGGTGTTCCTGGTCTATCTGGTGATGGCCTCGCAGTTCGAGTCGTTGCTGCATCCGTTTGTCATCCTGTTTTCGATTCCACTCGCCCTGGTCGGCTCGATCGTCGGGCTCAAACTGTTCGGTATGCCGGTCAGCGTGATCGCGGCGATCGGCATGATCATGCTGGCCGGGATCGTGGTCAACAATGCGATCGTGCTGATCGACTACGCCAACCAATTGCGCGCTGAGGGCGTGGCCAAGATCGCCGCGGTAGTCGAGGCCGGACGCATGCGCCTGCGCCCGATCCTGATGACCACCCTGACCACCCTGGTCGGCTTTCTGCCGCTCGCCATCGGACTCGGTGACGGCGCCGAGATCCGTCAGCCGATGGCGATCACGGTGATCTTCGGCCTGGCAGTGAGCACCTTGTTGACCCTGCTGGTGATCCCGGTCATGTATGTGTTGCTCGACCGCCGCCCCGATCGCTACTACGTCGAGCGCGCTGCCCGCGCCGCCGTCGTGTCCGGCTGAGCCACGCCGATGAGTCTGGTTCGTCTCAGCCTTGCCCGTCCGGTCACCACCACCATGGTGTTCATTTCTCTGGTGGTGGTTGGCCTGCTCGCCGCCATGCGTCTGCCGCTCGAATACATGCCGGATTTCGATGCGCCGTTCGTGTTCGTGCAGATTCCCTATCCCGGCTCCACGCCCGAAGAAATCGAACGCACCATCACCCGGCCGGTCGAGGAAGCGCTGGCGACCCTGTCCGGGATCAAGCGGATCAATTCCAATTCGCGTGCCGATGCCGCCGAGATCTTCATCGAATTCGACTGGAGTCAGCAGGTCGGCGTGGCCGCGGTCGAGGCGCGCGGGCGCATCGACGCGATCCGCGCGGAACTGCCGAGCGATCTGCAGCGCTTCTTCGTGCTCAAGTTTTCCACCGGCGACCAGGCCGTGCTCAGCCTGCGCATCGCCTCGGATCGGGATCTGACCGGCTCCTATGATCTGCTCGAACGCAAGATCAAGCGCCCGCTCGAGCGCATGCCCGGCATCGCCCGGGTGGACCTGCAAGGGGTGGAACAGCCGGAAGTACAGATTGAATTGCTGCCCGATCGGATCACCGCACACGGCATCGATATCGCCGAACTGAATCAGCGTCTGGGCGGGTCGACCTTTTCCGCTTCGGCCGGTCTGATCAGCGACGGCGAGCTGCGCTTTCGGGTGCAACCGATCGGCGAATTGCGCGGACTCGACGCTTTCCGCGCCCTGGTCATCGACCCCTCCGGCCTGCGCCTCGGCGATGTCGCCAACATCACGCTCAAGCCGGCACGGATGGATTACGGCCGGCATCTGGACCAACGTCCGGCGATCGCGGTCGAGATCTACAAGGAACGCGGCGCCAACCTGGTCGAAGTCGGTCGCGCTGCGTTGGCTGCGGTGCAGGCGCTGGATCACGACCCGGAGATGCAGGGCATCCAGATCTTCTTCATCCAGGACCAGGCCCGCGGGGTCACTTCATCGCTGGCCGAGCTGGCCCGGGCCGGCCTGATCGGTCTGCTGCTGTCGATGCTGGTGTTGTACGCGTTTCTGCGTCACTGGGCATCGACGCTGATGGTGTCGCTGGCGATTCCGGTCAGTTTCTGCATCACCCTCGGGGCCATGTATTTCTTCGGCATTTCGCTCAACATCCTGTCGATGATGGGCCTGCTGCTCGGGGTCGGTATGGTGCTCGACAACGCGGTGGTCTCGGTCGAAAGCATCTACCAGAAGCGCGAGCAATGGCCGCACGATCCGGTCCGGTGCGCGGTCGCCGGCACCGAGGCGGTGACGCTCGCGATCAGCGCCGGCACCCTGTCCAGCATCGTGGTGTTTTTGCCGAATATCTTTGGTGAGCGCAATTTCATCAGCCTGTACCTGATGCACATCGCGATCGCGATTACCATCGCGCTGCTGGCGTCCTGGCTGGTCGCGGTCACACTGATTCCGATGATCTCGGCGCATGTCGAAGTACCCGACAAGGGCCTGCACCAGGGCTGGATCGCAAGGTTTCGGCTGCGCTACGCCGATTTCGTCGCGTGGACGCTCGGCCATCGGCCGCTGACCCTGTCGTTCACCGTGCTGCTGCTGTTGGTCAGCATGGTGCCGGCAGCACTGACCAAGAAGGATATGTTTCCGGAGGGTGAGACCCGCGACCTGATCCTCAATTACGAACTGAACGGCATCTACCGTCTGGACGAACTGGAGAGCGCAGTCAGTCAGGTCGAGGCGTATATCAATGCCCGCCGCGCCGAGTTCGAAATCAAGTCGCTGTACAGCTATTTCAATGAAAGAGGCGACGCCAGCACCTGGCTGGTGCTGACCGACGCTGCCCATGCGGTGCGCTCCAGCGCCGAAATCATGGAGGATGTGCGCAAGGGTCTGCCACCACTCGCGGTCGGCAAGGTGAACTTTGGCCAGGGCCAGCGAGGTCAGTCGCAAGACGGCCTGACCCTGTCTCTGGTCGGTGAGTCCAATCAGGTGCTGAACGAGTTGGCGCCGAGCGCGCGCCAGGTACTGGAGGGGATCGAAGGCGTGCGCGACGTGAAGAACCCGATCGGTGGCTCGGATCGCGAGGTGCAGGTGCGGGTCGATCGCGAGCGCGCCCTGCGCTATGGCTTCGACAGCAACCAGGTGGCGCAATTCATCGCCATCGCCATGCGCGGCGTGCCGCAGCGCGAATACCGGCACAACGGCCAGGAGATTCCGGTGTGGTTGCGCTTCAAGGGCGCCGAGTCGCAGGGGATCGGCGGCCTGTCCGATCTGCAGATCCGTTCGCCCAGCGGCGAGCGGGTGCCGCTGATGTCTCTGGTCGATGTGCGCACCGCCGAGAGCGCCACCACGATCGGCCGCACCGATCGGCAGACCAGCCTGCAATTGCAGCTCAATCTGGCCGCTGATGCCAGCGCCGATGAAGTACGCGGGCGCATCCAGAAAGCGATGGATGCGATCGCCTGGCCACCGGGCTACCGCTGGAGTTTTGGTGGCGGCTTCAACGATTCCGACGAGGCCGGCAAACAGATGGGTTTCAATACTTTGCTCGCCCTGGTGATGATCTTCATCCTGATGGCGGCGGTATTCGAGTCGCTGCTGTATCCGCTGGCGATCATCACCGCGATCGTGTTCTCGGTGTTCGGCATTTACTGGCTGTTCTGGCTGACCGGGACGACTTTTTCGATCATGGCCTGGATCGGCGTATTGATCCTGATGGGGGTGGTGGTCAACAACGGTATTGTGCTGGTCGAGCACATCAACCAGTTGCGCGACGCCGGCATGGAACGCGATCTGGCCCTGGTCCAGGGCAGCCGCGACCGGCTGCGTCCGGTGCTGATGACCATGGCCACGACCATTTTTGGCATGCTGCCGCTGTGCCTGGGCAATACCCAGCTCGGCGGCAACGGGCCGCCGTATTTTCCGATGGCGCGGGCGATCGTCGGTGGCCTGGTGTTTTCCACCCTGATCACCCTGGCGGTGTTGCCGGTGATCTATGCCGTGTTCGACGACTGGCGCCGCAACAGCGCCGTCTTCCTGCGCCGTGCGGTGGCGCCCAAGAAGCAGCTGACCGACGCCAGCTGACCGTCGCCCCGGCGAACGCCGGGGTCCAGTGCTGGACATTTCCGCAGCCCCAGACTGGGCCCCGGCGTTCGCCGGGGCGACGCTGCTTTTGATTGTCCATTCCGCATTCCCCTTCAGGCCGGGAACGCCTCGATCACCTGCACCGCACGCAAACAGTCCTGGTAGCCGTTGTACAGCGGTGTCGGGGCCAGGCGGATCACGTCCGGTTCGCGCCAGTCGCTGACCACGCCGTGCTGGTTCAGATGCTCGTACAGGGCGTGGCCCTGCTCACGGCTGCCGCGCCAGCGCAACGACAACTGGCAGCCGCGGCTTTCCGCTTCGGCCGGGGTGCGGATGGCGACGCGCTGGTGCAGACGGCGCTCGATCAGTTCGGCCAGGAAGCCGGTCAGATTGACCGACTTCTGGCGCAGGCGGTCGAAGCCGGCGCGATGGAATTGCTTCAGCGCCACCGCCAGCGGCGCCAACGCGAAGATGGAAGGATTGGACAATTGCCAGCCCTCGGCGCCGACCGTCGCCTGGAATTGCGGCCCCATCTGGAAGCGGCTGGCCGGGTTATTGCCCCACCAGCCGTGCAGGCGCGGACCGGACCAATCTGCATGCCGCTGGTGCACGAAGGCACCGGCGACCGCGCCCGGCCCGGCGTTTAGATATTTGTAGCTGCACCAGGCCGCGAAGTCGGCATCGGCGTCGTGCAGACCGACCGGAACATTGCCGATTGCATGCGCCAGATCGAATCCGACCACCGCTCCGGCGCGGTGCCCAAGCTGGGTAATTGCGGCCAGGTCGAATCGTTGTCCGCTCAGATATTGCACACCGGGCCACAGCACCAGAGCGAGGCGGCGGCCGTGTTCGCCGATTGCGCGCTCGATGCTGGCCAGGGAAATGATGCCGCTGTCGTTGTCGGCCGCGATCTCGATCAGTTCCTTGGCCGGATCGAGCCCGTGCCAGCGCAACTGCGACTGGATCGCGTAGCGGTCGGAGGGGAAGGCATCCTTTTCGATCAGGATGGCCGAGCGGCCGGGCACCGGGCGATAGAAGCCCGCCATCAGCAGGTGCAGGTTGACGGTCAGCGAATTCATCGCCACCACTTCTTCGGGCAGGGCGCCGGCCAGTTCGGCCAGATGGTCGCGCACCCGCCGGTGGTAGTGCATCCACGGATGCTTGCCGGCGAAATGCGCCTCGACCGCAAGCTCGGCCCAGTCCTCAAGTTCGTCGAGCACCGCGGCGCGGGTCTCGCGCGGCTGCAAGCCGAGCGAATTGCCGCACAGATAGGTCTTGGCGACCCCGGCCAGGTGCGGCGGGATCAGAAACTCGTCGCGGAAACGGGCCAGCGGATCGGCGCGGTCGAGTTCGAGCGCGCGGCGCTGGTCAGCGTCGTCGTGGCCGATGACCGGGAAATCGAGTGGGGTGTTCAAGCGTGCTGGCCTCGGGAAAAGGAAAAACCGGCGGCCGCCGGCGGCGCAGACAGTGTAATTGCCTCAGCGTTCGATACGGGCGCAGACAGTGTAATTGCCTCAGCGTTCGATACGGTAGTTGAGCAACAACCGGTTGCGTTCGCTGGCGTGTGCTTCGATGTCGATGTGCTTGCTGATCAGATAGCGCACGGTGAACACCTCGCCGCGGGTGAGCAGGGCGACCGCGTAGCCGATATACAGCCGGGGCGAAAGAAACTTGCCGACGGCGAAGGCATCGCCTTGCAGGGTGTCGTCGCTGCCGAGGCGCAGTTCGTCCAGCCCGATATTGCGCGCCAGCATGTCGCCACCGACGCTGCCCAGGGCCAGTGCGGCGCTCGACAAACGGCTCTGGTCGCGGGAACTGACCTGGTTCAGCGGGCGCCCGGTGACCAGCAGGGCGAGTGCCTCGGACTCGCTCAGCGCCGGATTCGAGTAGACCTGCGACTGCGGTTGGCGTGCGGTTCCGGTAATGTGGATGCCGACAGTGGTCGCGCTGACCTTGCGTTCGGCGCGCAGATCCAGGCTCGGTTCGTCGAGACCACTGCCGGCATAAGCCAGGCGGCCTCGCTCGATGCGCAGTTTCTGGCCGTAGGCACGATAGTCGCCGCTGACTTCGAGTTGGCCGCTGGCCACCGCGGCACGGCCGCGCCGCTGGCTAACCTGCAACCTGCCGCCGAGTTTGCCGTCGAAGCCGTAGCCTTTGATCTTGACCTGGTCGCCAAGCACGAATTCGAGGTCGGCGCGCCAGTTGCCGAATTCGGTCGCATCCGCTGGCGGGTCGTCGATCACCACCACATCCGCACTCTGCGCATTGACCGGGGCCAGCCGTTCGGCGTCGATGCTGGCGCTGGGTACTTCGATACGCCCTTGCCAGCGCCAGCCGTTGCGGTCGTGCTGCAGGCTGAGTTCGGGTGTGGCGACCAGGTTGATACTGCTGGTGTTGGCCAGTTCGACCCCATCGCCATGCACGCGAACGGTGAGCGCGGTGGTCGCGCCGGGTTGGTATTGGCCGTCCAGGTGCAGGATGCCCTGGCCGGAGCGCACACTGCCGGCGAGGTGGAACTGGTCGGCTTGCCCGGTGAGCACCAGTTGACCCCGCTGCAGATGCAGCCCCAGGCGTGGCAGCTCCGCGTCGAAGTCGCTGAGTGTGAGACTGCCCTGCCAGTCCGGCCGGCGCCAGGGACCGGACAGGTGCAGTTGACCGGCGAGCCGTCCCTGCGGGTGGGCGAAATCCGGGATGAGTATTTCGAGCATCGCCAGATCGCCGAGCGCCAGCTCGATATCGCCGTCGACTTTCAGCGCGCCGGTCTCGGTCGCCAGCAGATCCAGGCCAGCACGGATGCGACCTTCGGGGGCCAGCGCACTGCGCAGGCTGGCCCGGCCGTGGCCATCGCGGAACGCCAGGCTGGCG
>JBGSKT010000550.1:0-3626 GCA_041741075.1 Lysobacterales bacterium | reverse complement strand
TGCTGTGTCTGCGGGCCTGGTGCCCGGAACTCGGCCTGCCCGATGTCGGCGATCAGCGCCTGTGCGCCGACCTGGATCAGTGGCTGGCGCCGCTGTTGTCCGGCTGCGCGCGCCTGGCCGACATCAAGCCCGAAATCTTTGCGGCCGCACTGCATGGCCAGCTCGATTATGCGCAGCAACAGGCGCTCGATCAGCACGCCCCGCGCGAACTCGGTGTGCCAAGTGGCATGCGCCGCAAACTGCTCTATCAGGTCGGCCAGGCGCCGGTGCTGGCGGTCAAACTGCAGGAATTGTTCGGTCTGGCCGATACCCCGCGCATCGGCAAGGGCCGGGTGGCGGTGCTGCTGCACCTGCTGTCACCACGGCAGACCCCGATCCAGGTCACCAAAGACCTCAGGGGATTCTGGGAACGCACCTATCCGGAAGTGAAGAAAGAACTCGCCGGCCGTTACCCGAAACACCCCTGGCCAGACGACCCCTGGACCGCCACCGCCACCCATCGCGCCAAGCCCAGGCGGTAGTGCTGCCCTCTCCTGCCTCTGCCGGATCCCCTCTCCCGCCTGCGGGAGAGGGGTAGGGGAGAGGGAGTTCTATGGCAACTCCTCGGCTTCGGGACTTCGGGCCTGCGCTCTTCTTGCCACCGCCGAATGGACGTCTTGCTTCCTGGTGAGCTTCACGGGTCGGCCAGGTTTGATTCCACCGGGAGCATTTCAGCCAGCAGGGTTTCCGGGGCAATGTCCTGTTGGTTTGGCCAGGTGACCGCCCCAAGCGCGATGCCCACCCGGTTGAAATACCGCACATCGCGAAGCTCACGAAAAACGCCGTGATCGAGATAGGGCTTCACGTCAAAAATGCCCGTGCGGCCATTCTCGATCTCGACATAAATCCGGAAGTCCGGCAGCGGCCTGACCGTTTTGACATCCCAATACATGGCATCCCTCACAGCGGATCGATTTTGTACGGGCTCTCGCCACTGACGGCGAGTTCCCAGTCGGCGAGGAGTTCGTCGCGATGCAGTTCTATCCACGCTTGCACCAGACGCAATTGCTTGCGCGGCAAGTCGCCGGCAAGAATCTCACCTTCCGCAAGACCAATCGATGCCTAGAATTCGGCATATCTGGCATGAATGTGGGGCAGATTGTGGTGTTGGTTGTCGAGCAGGTACAGGCGGATGATGATGCCGTAGAACATGGAAATGATTGGCATGGGGTTGTTCCTGATGCCACGAAGAAGAACCTGACTTTGTGCCTATTATGCTTGACGGCAATCGAACGGGGCACCCATGGTTTTCGGCGAAGGGCCAGGCGCCTTTCCCTACGCCCGTCGCCGGGTCAAGCCAGATACCCACCATCGACCACCAGACAGGTGCCGGTCACGTAGCTGGCGGCGGGCGAGGCCAGGAACAGGACCGCCGGTGCGATTTCGTCGGGCTGCGCCTGGCGGGCCAGCGGGATCAGCCGCAGCATCATTTTCATCAGTTCGGCATTGCCGGTGATGGCCGAGGCGAACTTGGTGTCGGTGAGACCGGGCAGCACCGCATTGACGCGGATCCGGTCGACCGCGAGTTCCTTGGCGAAGGCCTCGGTCAGCGCGACGATTCCGGCCTTGGTCATCGAATACACGCCCTGGCCCGGTGCCGGTCGGCGCGCGTTGACCGAGGCAATATTGACGATGGCGCCGCCGCCGCGCTCGCGCATCAGGCGTGCGGCGCGCACGGTGGTGTGGAAATAGCCGCGCAGGTTGACTTCGACAGTCTTGTCGAAGGCGGCCAGGTCCATATCCAGCATCGGGCCGAAATACGGATTGGCGGCGGCGTTGTTGACCAGGATATCCGGCACCCGATTCTGCTCGATCAGGGTGTCGAATAGCCGATCGATGGCCGCCACTTCGCCGATGTGCGCCGCCAGCGCGCTGGCCGATCCACCGGCGCTGACGATCGCCGCCGCAACCGCATCACAGATGTCCTGTTTGCGGCTGGACACGATCACATGGGCGCCGGCCTGGGCGAGCAGGCGGGCGGTCGATTCGCCGATACCACGACTGGCGCCGGTGACCAGGGCGGTCTTGCCGCGCAGGTCGAACAAGGTGTGGATCGAGGGCGTGGTCATGGCGAATCTCCGGATCGTGGTGGGCCAGGATGTAGCCCGGAAGAAGCGCAGCGGCTCTCAACAGCGAAGCTGGTCATTCCGGGGATCCAAATGCAGCGACTGTGCATCCCGGATGACCAGCTCCGCTATCGAAGAGCGCCTGCGCTGCGCTCCATCCGGGCTACGCGCGGTTTGGGTTAGTATGCCCGGATCATGATCGCCGGGAAATGAAGATGAGCACCAACCTCAGCGCCTCGGACAAGCGCGCCCTGATCACCGGGGCCGGCAGCGGCTTCGGTCTGGCCCTGGCCAAACGCTACGCGCGTGCCGGTTATGCGATCGGCGTGGCCGATGTGGATGTGGCGCGGGCGCAGGCGGCGGTGGTAGAACTGAATGCGATCGGGACTGGGCATTTCTCGGTCGGGGTCGATGTCGCCGACGCCGCGTCGGTCGAAGCGATGCGCATCGGCGTCAATACCTTTTGGCCGGAAGGCTTCGATGTGCTGATCAACAATGCCGGCGTGGCCACCGCTGGCGGCGTGGCCGAAGCCGCGCTGGCCGACTGGCATTGGGTGATCGGAATCAATCTGATGGGCGTGGTGCACGGCATGAAGGCGTTCGCGCCGATGTTCAAGCGCCGCCGTCGCGGGCATATTCTCAGCACCGCTTCGTTCGCCGCGCTGGCCGGCGCGCCGGGGCTTGCGAGCTACACCGCGACCAAAGCGGCGGTGGTCGCCCTGTCGGAATCGGTGCGCGCCGAAATGAACCCGCATGGGGTCAAGGTTTCGGTGATCTGCCCGAGTTTCTTCCGCACCAATCTGCTCGACAGTTCGCGCGGCCCGGACCCGAAGTTCCGCGAGCTGGTCGGGCGCTGGATGGATCGCGCCGGCGTGACCGCCGACGACATCGCCGAATACACCTTCAACGCCGCCAGCCGGGGTGAGTTCCTGATCATCCCCACCGCCAAGGAACGCAGTCGCTGGCGGCTCAAGCGCTTCCTGCCGGAAGTTTATTTCCGCAAACTGCTGCAAATGGTTGCAGTACAAGGCCCGCGTTGACTGATAGAGGATTGCTGCATGTCCGGATGGATGCTGTACGGTGCCAATGGGTATACCGCGCGCCTGATCCTCGATCTGGCCCTGGCCCGTGGCCACCGCCCGGTGCTGGCCGGACGTAACCGCACCGAGATCGAAGCGCTGGCGCGCGAGCACGATCTGCCGGCGCGCCTGTTCGATCTGCAAGACACCGGCACCATCGCCTCGGCGCTGTCCGGCATCGACGTGGTACTGCATTGCGCCGGGCCGTTTTCGGCGACCAGCGCGCCGATGCTCGAGGGCTGCCTTCGGTCCGGCACGCATTATCTCGACATCACCGGCGAGATCGACGTGTTCGCGCACTGCCACCAGCAGCATGCGCGTGCGGTCGAACGCGGCATCGTGGTGATGCCGGGTACCGGTTTCGACGTGGTGCCGACCGACTGCCTGGCCGCGATGCTCAAGCGCGACCTGCCGGATGCGAGCGAGCTTACGCTGGCCTTCG
>JBGSKT010000549.1:0-7377 GCA_041741075.1 Lysobacterales bacterium | reverse complement strand
AATAACGGCCGTCTGTTCCGCGAACTTGCGGTGGCGCTGGCCGGTGCGGTGATGGGCGAGCGGCAGTTCGCCATCCGCCAGCCGGCCCTGCACGCGCAGCAGTTCGCCCAGTTGCATGTAAACCCGACTACCCGTTGGCGGCAGGCCCAGGTTCAGTTCGAACGGCAGGGCCGATTCGGCGTCCTTGCCGAGCGGCGCCGGCAGCCGACTGTGGATGCCGCGCAGATCGGAACGCACGCTCAGGCGCTTCTCGGCCGGCGCCTGCCCCCGGCTCTGATCGACATCCAGCGCGACCTTCCAGTGCGCCTTGCCAGAGAAGCGATCAAAGTACGGCGCCATCGCTTCAACCTGACGAAATACGCTGGCCACCGGCAATTCGCCGCTGAGCCGGCCTTCCAGATGGTGGCCGGGGTCGCCGGTGAACTCGCCCAGGGCCAGCGATAATTGCGCCGCTGCGCCATCAATCTGTACCGCCAGGGCATCGGCGCCGAAGCCGGTGCGGGAAAAAGCGATCGGCCCGGTGGCGTGGTCGAAGCGCAGCTTCCAGGTGTGGTCGGCGAGGTCGGTGTCGATCAGATCGACCCGGCCGTCGATGCGCAATTCACCCGGCGTCTGGCCGAGCGGTAGTTGCATGGACAGGCGGGTGTTCGCCCGGCCCTGCATGCGGAGCCCGCTGATCGCATCGGAAAACTGCTGTTCCAGCGGGCTTTGATGGATCAGCTCAAACAGGTGCTCGGCCTGCCCGGTGCTGTGCAATTGCACTTCGAGTTCGGGCTGCCGAAGATCGGCGATGCTGACCTCGGCATTCTCGATCGGGTTGCCGAGTACCTGCGCCGACGGCACCTGCACCTGCATCCGGTTATTGCTGAACTGCACATTCGCCAGGTCGATCCTGGCCGCGGGCCAACCATTGGTATAGGCGATCTCGGCCGCGCCAAAACTGGTGACCGCGTCGAAGCTGCCGTGGCCATCGACAAACGGCCAGTCGTCCAGATCGCCACGCAGGGCCACCGACCCGCCATGCAGCGTGCCGGCGAGCAGGGCCCGGTCCAGCCATTCGACCGTCGCTGCCGCCATCACCCCGGCCGGCAGCACCGGCTTGACCGCGGTCAGCTCCAGCGGTTGCAGTGCGAGCAGCGCATCGACTGTGGGCCGATTGCCATCGGGCAGGAAGTCCAGTGCCATCTGGCCGGCGATGGCGAGGCCCTGGAGTTCCGCATCGAGGCCATCGGCCGAGACGCGGAAACCGGGCGCCAGATTTTGCCAGCCGATCGTGAACGGCTGCACGCGCAATGCCAGCGGCCGGCGGAAAAGTTTCGGGCCGCGCAGGGTTGTCTCCACCCGGTCGATATTCAGCATCACTGCCTGCTGATCACCGTCGATCCGACCGGACACGCCATCGAGTCCGGGCAGCTTGCCGACACTGTCCCAGCCGAGCCCATGCAGTTCGCCCTGCACCCGCCACTGGCCGCTGCCATCGCCGACCCATTGCGCAAGGCGCAACACACCTCGCGGCGCTGCCTGGTGCAGACCAACAGCGAGGGCCGCCGGCAGCGCATCGGATACGGCCAGCCAGGGCAACAAACGATCCAGCCGCAGTGCGTCGATGCGCACCCGGTCGCGGCGTTCGCCCCCCGCCACATCGTGCTCGACCCGCAGGCGCGACACCAGGCTGGCCGGATGCGCGGATTGACCCCCGGTGCCAGCCAGGGCCTGCGGCGAATCGCCTTCGAGGAAAGCCAGCCGCCAGTTCCCGGGTTGCTCCGAACGCCAGTCCACAGAAAGGGCACTGCGAGCGGTGTGCTGGCTGAGCGCGGCCGGTCGCGCGCCGCTCAATTCGCTGGTCGTGGCGCCATGAAAGGTGGCCTCATGCAGATCGACATCGGCGCGCACCGCGGTCGGTCGGAATTCCGCATAGTTGACCCAGGCATCGATATCCGCGCGACCGGCACTGGCGCGGATGCCGAGCAGCGGCCAGGTCGTCAACCAGCTGGCAATATCCAACTGCTCGCCGTGCAGGTAGCATTCGCCCGCGGCGAATCCGCGCTCGGTACTGCACTTCATCCGCAGGCTCGCGGTCGCGGCTTCGGTGCGCAGCGATGCGTGCAGCGAATGGCCACGGGCACTGTCGTCGATGCGCACTTCGACATCGCGCAGTTCAAGATGGCTGCCGCTGTCGACATCACGGATATTGATGCTGGCCGAGCGCAGCAGGACCGCACCCAGCTGTTTCAGCGCGGACAGATCGAAGCTGCCCTCGCCCAGGCTGGCGCCGTGCCACTGCTGCACCCGCCAGCGGCCGGCGCTACGTTCGACATCGACCACCGGCGCCACGATGCCGAGTTCGTGCCAGGCGCGGTTGCTGTGCAGAAACGCGTACAGATCGAAGCCGAGTTCGGCCTGTTCGATCAGCAACGCCGGCTGGCCGTTCTCGCCACCGATGCGTAACTCCTTCATCGTGAATACCGGCCCGCGCGCGCGCCAGCGGCCGGACAGACTGGCGAACGCGAGCGGCCGCTGCAGTTGCGCCGACAGGAACCCGCGCACCCGTTCGGGATGCGCCAGCAGCCAGGGAAACAACAGGCCGGCACCGCCAACCAGCAGCCCGAGCGCGATCACCACGGCCGCCACCGCGCCCAGCCACCAATGCCGATGCCAGCGCTTCTTTCTGGTCTGCTCTGTGGTCACAGCAGTACGACGTCGAACTGCTCTTGCGAATACTGTTCCTCGACCTGGAAGCGGATGCTCTTGCCGATGAACTCCTCGAGCTCGGCCACTGCCGCCGACTCTTCTTCCTCGATGCGCAGCACTACACTGGGCGCAGCCAGCACCAGCAGTTTGGCGGCATCGAACTGGCGCACCGCGCGGGTGATTTCGCGGAAGATTTCGTAGCAGACGGTTTCCGCGGTCTTCAGCTGGCCGCGTCCGGCGCAGGCCGGACACGGCTCGCACAACTGGCGCGCAAGGCTATCGGTGGTGCGCTTGCGGGTCATCTCGACCAAGCCCAGCGGCGACATTTCATAGACCGTGGTCTTGGCATGATCGCGAGCGAGGTGCTTCTCCAACTGGCGAATCACCTGACGCTTGTGGTCGTCATCGGCCATGTCGATGAAGTCGATGATGATGATTCCGCCCAGATTGCGCACCCGCAACTGGCGGGCGGCCGACTGGGCCGCTTCCAGATTGGTCCGGTAGACCGTCTCTTCCAGATTGCGGGTGCCGAGAAAGCTCCCGGTGTTGACGTCGATGGTGGTCATTGCCTCGGTCTGGTCGATCACCAGATAACCGCCGGACTTCAGCGGCACCGATTTCTGCAGGGCGCGCTGGATTTCGTCTTCCACCCCGTACAGATCGAAGATCGGACGCTCGCCCGGATAATGTTCAATGCGTTCGACCATGGCCGGCATGAACTGATTGACGAACTTGAGCGTGCGTTCGAAGGTTTCGCGTGAATCGATGCGGACCTTGTCGACCTCGTCGCGCATCAGATCGCGTACCGAGCGCAGCGGCAGCGACAGGTCTTCGTAGACGCAGTCGCCAATTTTGGCCGCGGCGAAGCGCACGCTGACCGCCCGCCACACCCGAGTCAGGTAGTTGATGTCGTCCTGCAACTGCTCGGCCGCCAAACCCTCGGCATTGGTGCGCACGATGAAGCCGAATTCGGCGGCCGGCGCCAAGGCGGTCAGTGCGTCGCGCAGGCGGGCACGTTCTTCCTCGTCCTCGATTCGCGCCGAAACGCCGATGCTTTTGCTGGTGGTCAGCAGCACCAGATAGCGCGAGGGAATCGACAGGTGGGTGGTCAGCCGTGCGCCCTTGCTGCCGATCGGATCCTTGACCACCTGCACCACGATGCGCTGGCCTTCGTGCACCAAGCCGCTGATCGGTGGCACCGGAGACGGCATCGGGGCCGGCGCATCGACCCGGACGCCAGTGTCGGCATCGATATCGGCGTTGGCAGGTGGGCCCGGCTCGGTCGTTTCGGCTTCCACGCTGGCGACCGGCGCCCGCACGATGTCGGAAGCGTGCAGGAAGGCGGCGCGGTCCAGGCCGATATCGACGAATGCCGCCTGCATGCCGGGCATTACCCGCTGCACCCGGCCGATGTAAATATTGCCGTGATAGCCGCGTCGCGAGCTGCGTTCGATCGCGATCTCCTGCAACATGCCGTTTTCGACCAGGGCCACCCGCACTTCACGCGGGGTCACGTTGATCAGCAATTCTTCGCTCATGGGCTCTCGATATCGGGCAATCCGGTGGCCGCGATCCGCCACGGCAAGGTTTCTTTATAACCGCAGCAAGGTGAACCCGGCCAGTGCTTTGTCTTGACTAGGGGCCAGGGGCCAGGACGTAGCCCGGATGAAGCGCAGCGGCTCTCAACAGCGGAGCTGGTCAATCCGGGCTACGCGCTACACGCCCTCGCCAAAGGCCAGCCAGAAGCGGGCACCGCCCAGTTCCTCGGAGCGGTCGATATGCAGACTGCCGCGATAATTTCTGACGATGTCCTGCACGATCGACATGCCGATGCCATGGCCCTGGACGCGCTCGTCGCCACGTACGCCGCGCTGCAGGAAGTGTTCGATGTTCTGCTCCGGTATGCCCGGGCCGTCGTCTTCGACGATGATCTGCAATCCGCTGCGCGTCCCGCTTGGGCGCGGCTGGCAGCGCACCGACAACAGCACCCGCGTGCGCGCCCACTTGAAGGCGTTGTCGAGCAGGTTGCCGAGCAATTCGAGCAGGTCGCCCTTGTCGCCATAGAAGCGGGCGCGCGCATCGATTTCGAATTCGCACAGGATGCCGCGTTCGGCGTAGACCTTCTCCAGGCTGGAGACGATCGCCTCGGCCTGGGCCTCGATCGCGACCGGGGCGGCGTAGGTCGCGTGACCGGAAGCAGCCGCCCGGGTCAACTGATAGGCGACCAGTTCGTCCATGCGTTGGACCTGCTCGCTGATCACCTGTTTGGCGACTTGCGGATCGGTCGCCGATTCGAGCTCGTTCCTGACCACCGCGAGCGGGGTCTTGAGACTGTGCGCCAGGTCGCCCAGGGTATTGCGGTAGCGAGTGCGCTGCTCGCGCTCATTGGCGATTACGTCGTTGATGCTGCGGGTCAGCGGTTCCAGTTCACGCGGATAGCAGCCATCCGGCAGGGATTCGCGTTCGCCCTGTTCGACCCGGGCCAGGTCACCGGCGACCGCGCGCAGCGGTCGCAGACTCCAGCGCAGCATCAACAACTGCACCAGAAACAGGACCACGGCCGCGCCGACCAGACGGCTGACCAGGGTACGCTGGAAGACGTCGATCTGGCGGTTGATCGAGGCATCGTTTTCGGCGACATGAAAGGTCAGCTTGATTTCGCCGCCGCTGGGAATCTCCCAGGCGACCCCGCGCGAATACCGGTAGATTCCGCCGACATTGCTGGCGCCCGGTTGGGTGCTCCAGTAGGTGCGTCCCGGTTCCAGGCGTTCGGCGAACGGCAGGTCGCGGCCCATCGCCGAAGACGAACGCCACTCGATGCCTTCGCCAACGACACCGGCGTACAGCCCCGACTGCGGCCGGTCGAAGCGCGGGTCCGGCGGAAACTCGGGCAGGATCAGCTTGCCGTCCTTGCTAATGTCGGTGCCGGACAGATAGCTGTAAACATAGCTCTCCAGCCGGTCGCGCATCGCCTGCAGGGCGCTCTTGCGGAACGCCTGATCGAGCGAATAACCAGTCGCGCCGAGAAACGCGGCCAGGGCCAGGCTCGCGGTCCATAACAGCCGTGTATGCAGTGAAACCGGACGGCCCCAGGCCATGGCCACATTCAGCGCCGGGTCTGGTCGCTGCTCATTCGCTGCGCGCGATCGCGAACCGGTAGCCGCGGCCGCGCACGGTTTCGATCGGCTTGATGCTGCCGTCCGGATCCAGTTTGCGGCGCAGGCGCCCGATGAATACTTCGAGCACGTTGGAATCGCGATCGAAGTCCTGCTGGTAGATATGCTCGGTCAGGTCCGCCTTGGACACCAGCTCACCGGCGTGCACCATCAGGTATTCGAGCACCTTGTATTCGTAGGTGGTCAGATCGACCGGCTGCTGGTTGACCGCGATCGTCTGCGCGGTGGTGTCGAGCACGACCGGCCCGCACACCAGTTGCGGCCGGGTCCAGCCGCTGGCGCGCCGCATCAGCGCATTGAGCCGGGCGAGCAGCTCCTCGACGTGGAATGGCTTGACCAGATAGTCGTCGGCGCCGGACTTCAGGCCTTCGACTTTGTCTTGCCAGCTGGCGCGCGCGGTCAACACCAGGATCGGGTACTTGGCGCCACCGGCGCGTAGTTTGTGGATCAGTTCCATCCCGGACAGCTTGGGCAGGCCCAGATCGATGATGCCGACATCGAACGGTACTTCCTTGCCGAGGTAGTAGCCCTCTTCCCCGTCGGCGGCGACATCGACCGCGTAGCCTTCGCGTTTCAGCCGCGCGGCCAGGGTCTCGCGCAGCGGTGCCTCGTCTTCAACCAAAAGAATGCGCATCGGTGGATCTCCTTTCCGGGATCAGGGGTGGCGGGGGGAATTTTCGCTGGGAACATCGCGCCGCCGGTCGGTCCGGCCGCGATCCCGACCGGCATCGACCGGCCGCTCGCCGGCGGATCGTGAGCCGGGCCCAGGCGTGCGATCAATGCGACGCAATGGTACGCGCTCACGGGCGATGGGGTCGGCATCCGGTGCAAGATCGCTTTGCTGCAGCTGCACCACCCGCACGCGGCCATCCGGTGTGAGCAGTTTGACCCGAAAGTGGTCTTCGCCGCGATAATTGATGCGGTCGGCGCTCAGCACCTTGCCGCCGTGCCGGGACTGCGCCTGTTCGATCGCCTGCTGCATGTCGGTGCTGGACTGACGACCATGATCGAACTGCTGCGCCCGCACTGGGAACCGGCCGGCGCGCGGGTCGGCGGAATCCTGCCAATGATCATCGCGCCTGCGCTCGGCCTCGATCACGTCGGCGGCGGTCGGCGCGCGTACCCGTTCGACCCGATCCGGCGGACCCTCGCCAGGGCTTTGCCGATCGGCTGCCACGGCGACGCCCGCGAGCAACAGCCCGCAAGCAAGGATCGGCCGAACGAAGAAAGACGCCATGGTCAGGATGATAGCCCGTTCGCCACCGGGAATGGCAGGCGACTGGCAGACTGCGCCCCGCGCCTTGAATCCGTGCTTAACCCCCTGCTTCCTGCAGCGGCGCAGGCCTTGCTTCATTGATCTGGTGACAATCGGTCACGCAGGGCATCGGTGGTGGCCGCGAGCGCAATGGCCTGGGCCGGTCGCGCCAGCCAGGGCACAAGCGTGGGCGGAATCGGCACAGTGGCACCGATCAGCGGCTCGACCACGGCTTCGAACTTGGCCGGATGCGCG
>JBGSKT010000548.1:0-10939 GCA_041741075.1 Lysobacterales bacterium | reverse complement strand
CCGATGCTGGCGCGCACCCATGGGCAGACCGCCTCGCCGACCACGCTGGGCAAGGAGTTCAGCAATGTACTGGCGCGCATCGAACGCCAGCTCGCGCAGCTCGCCGCCTGGCAATCGCCGGGCAAGCTCAACGGCGCGGTCGGCAATTACAACGCGCATTGCATCGCCTACCCGGAAGTCGACTGGCCGGCCCTGTCCGCGCGTTTCGTGGGCGCGCTCGGCCTGCAGTGGAATCCGCTGACCACCCAGATCGAACCGCACGACGGCATCGCCGAGCTGGCCGACATCCAGCGGCGACTGAACGTGATCCTGATCGATTTCTGCCGCGACCTGTGGGGCTATATCGCACTCGGTTATTTTCGTCAGACCCTGAAAGCGGGCGAGGTCGGCTCCTCGACCATGCCGCACAAGGTCAATCCGATCGACTTCGAAAATGCCGAGGGCAATCTCGGCATCGCCAATGCCCTGCTCGAACATTTCAGCAGCAAGCTGCCGATCTCGCGCTGGCAGCGCGATCTGAGCGATTCGACCGTGCTGCGCAATCTCGGCGTCGCCTTCGGCCACAGCCTGCTGGCACTGGCATCGCTGGAGCAGGGGCTCGACAAGCTGGCGGTCAACAGCGAACGCATGCTCGCCGATCTGGACGCCAACTGGGAGGTGTTGGCCGAGGCCGTGCAGACGGTAATGCGTCGCCATGGTCTGGCCGCGCCCTATGAACAATTGAAGGCGCTAACCCGCGGCCGCGGCATCGACGCGACCAGCCTGCGCGCATTCATCGCCGCGCAGGACCTGCCCGCGGATGCCCGGCAGCGCCTGCTCGAACTGAGCCCGGCCACCTACACCGGACTGGCCCAGGCCCTGGTGCTTGGGTTCGTCCCTGCCAGCGAGGACTGAGTCTTGACCACGCCACCGCTTGAAGTCAGCGGCCGCCCGAACCAGCCGCTCGGCATGACGCCGCAGCGGTTCCTGCGCGACTACTGGCAAAAGCGGCCGTTGCTGGTGCGCTCTGCACTGCCCGGATTCCAGACGCCGATCAGCCCGAACGAACTCGCCGGTCTCGCTTGCGAACCATTTTCGCTGTCACGCCTGATCCGCCACAGCCCGCGTTCCGATCGTTGGCGGGTCGAATCCGGGCCGTTCGCCGAGGACCGCTTCCAGCGCTTGCCAAGCAGCCATTGGACCCTGCTGGTCCAGGATGTCGACAAGTGGGACCCCGCAGTGGCGCGCCTGTCGCGGCTGCTGGATTTCCTGCCGGCCTGGCGCCAGGACGACATCATGATTTCCTACGCGGTCAAGGGCGGCTCGGTCGGCGCGCATCTGGACCAGTACGATGTGTTCCTGCTGCAAGGGCTGGGACGGCGGCGTTGGCAGATCGATACCCGGGCCACGGTGCCACGGGCTTTCCGCGACGATGTCGAACTGAAACTGCTGGCGCAATTCGAGCCGGACCAGGACTGGGTGCTGGTGCCCGGTGACCTGCTCTATCTGCCCCCGAACCTGCCGCATCATGGGATTGCCCTGGACGAGTGCATGACGCTGTCGCTCGGCATGCGCGCACCG
This sequence comes from Lysobacterales bacterium, assembly GCA_041741075.1. GTDB lineage: Bacteria > Pseudomonadota > Gammaproteobacteria > Xanthomonadales > Ahniellaceae > 0-14-3-00-62-12. Next base: position 9,379 of record JBGSKT010000548.1, on the reverse strand, counting down.
TCGGCGACCGAATTGATCCTCGATCTGGCCGAAAGCGTGGCCGCTGCCCTGCCCGAGGATCAACGGTACGCCGATCCCGATCTCGATCTGCGTCAGGATCGCCACGCCATCGAGGCCAGCGATCTCGCCCGCCTGCAGCGTTCGATCAGCGCCCTGCGTGATCTCGATGATCAAGCCATTGCCGACTGGTTCGCCGGGTTCACCAGCCGCTATCGCCTGGCCCAGACACCGGCTGCGCCGCCACGCGCGCTGTCTCGGGAGCATATCGAACAGCGCCTGCAGCGCGGCGCGCGTCTGCTGCGCCAGCCATTTTCCGCGCTGACCTCGCTGCCTTGCCGGCGTGGGCGGAAGATCTTCCTGGCCGGCGACGAATTTACCGTCTCCGCCCGGCTCTACGCCGCCCTGACCCGGACCGACGCTATCGATGCGCCCGGCTGGCAGGCGCTGGCCGCAGCCGACCAGGCAACGCTTACCCAACTGATCAACGCCGGCCACTACGGAGTCAGCCGATGAAACCGCCGTTCACCCTGCACGACGCCCGCTATCCGGAAGATGTGGAAAGCCTGCGCGCGGTGCGCGAACCGGTGTTCGTAATCGAGCAGCATTGTCCACTGGACGAGGAATGGGACGATCTCGATCCGCAGTCGCGGCACGTGTTGGCGATCGATGCCGAAGGACGACCGATCGGCACCGGGCGCCTGGCCCCGCACTACCGCATCGGCCGAATGGCGGTGCTGGCTCCGGCGCGCGGCAGCGGTGTCGGTGCCGCGATCCTGCAGCACCTGATCGAGCTGGCCCGGCAGTCGGGTGTTCCGGAGGTCACGCTGTCGGCGCAGACCCACGCCATCGGCTTCTATGAACGGGCTGGCTTCGTCGCCGAGGGCGAGGAATATCTGGATGCCAACATCCCGCACCGGCTGATGCGCCTGAACCTGTCGCTGGCCCATGGTCCGATCGCTTTCGAGCGCGCCGAGCAGGCCCGTAGCGCGGCCTGCGCGATCGCTGCCGCGGCCCGGCATCAATTGTGGCTGGTCTCGCCGGATCTGGAACCGGCCATCTACGACGATGAGGCGTTCGTCGCTGCGGTCAAACGGGTCGCCCGCTCCGGGCGTGGCGCGGCGGTGCGTCTGTTGATCGGCGATATCCGCATCGCCTTGCAGAACGGCCATCGCCTGCTCGAACTGGCCCAGCGCCTGCCCAGCCTGATCGAAGTTCGCCGCCAGCGCCCGGAGGAATCCGGACCAATGGACAGCGCCCTGCTGTTCAACGACAACGGCGGCTGGATGCGGCGTGCTGACCCAGCCAGCTTCGACGGCGAAGGCCACCACCAGGACGCGCCACGCACCCGGCAACTGCTGACTGCTTTCCAGCGCGCCTGGGACCGCGCCGAGCCCGAGACCCGCCTGCGCGTGCTGAAGATCTGAGTGCGGGCGGGAAGCGGGCGAAGCGGTGAAACACAGCAAAGCCGTCGCGGGTGTCATAGGGCGGATTGCTTGCGATCAGATCGTAGCTCTCGCCGGCCAGCGCGGCGAGGTGACAGCGGATGGCGGCGGCAGAGCGGGCACCGTCGCCAGTTCATGAAATGCGATAAAGTCGCCGTCCTATGGCACGGAATTGTCATCGGGATTTCATTCCAGCCAGTCGATCAGCTTACCCGGCGCGTCAATTTTAGCGATCCGTCGGCAGTGCTTCGGGATGCCGCCGGGTGGGACGACATTGCGGTGTGGCGGATCGCGAACGGGCCAGCCGTTACGAACCAATCATGAGGGACTCGACCCAATGAACCTGCTCGCCGAACTCAAGCGCCGCCATGTCATTCGCATGGCGGGGTTATATCTGGTTGTCGCGTGGTTGGTCGTGCAGGTGGCCAGCTCCGTATTTCCAGCCTTTGATTTGCCGAGCTGGGCGCTGCGCGCGGTAATCTTGTTGCTGGTGATCGGTTTCATCCCGGCGCTGGTGGTGTCCTGGGTGTTCGAACTGACCCCGGCAGGACTGAAGCGCGAGCTTGAAGTCGAACCGACCGGGACGCTTGCCGGTGCCGATGGGCTACCCAATCGGCGTCAATCTCAACAACGTCGTCAAGTCGAACCAACCGGGTCGATTGCCGGTCCCGGGGGGCAGCCGATGACGCGCCGCGGTCTGCTGGTTGCGGCGACGGCGATGGCGGTCGCGGGCATTGCGACGCTGGTCGGTTGGCGGCGCGGTTTGTTTACCGGTGGGCTCAAAGTCAGCGGCAACAGCGTCGCCGTCCTGCCTTTTCAGAATCTGAGTGGCGATTCGGGCCAGGACTATTTTTGCGACGGATTGTCTGCGGAATTACGCGCCACGCTCGCGCGCAATCGACTGCTTCTGGTGATGGCCGCGACCTCGTCCGGAAAGTTCCGTGATCGCAAGGATGACGCGCAGACGATCGTCAGCAAGCTCGGTGTTGCCTTTCTGCTCGACGGCAGCGTGCGGCGCTCGGGAAAGATCGTGCGAATTGCGGCCGATCTCATCGATGGGCAGACCGGATTCAGTCTTTGGGCGCGGACCTTTGATCGCACCATGAACGATATCTTCGCCGTACAAAGCGAGATCGCTGATGCCGTGACGAGTGCGCTGGTCGCTGAGGTTGCCGCCAATACGATCACTGCGCCGGGCGACGCACAGGAACTGGCGGCGTCCGGCGGAACCACGAATGTTGCCGCTTACGATGACTATCTGCGCGGCCGCGCCGCTTACGATTTGAGCTCCAACGAAGCCTCCGAGCGGGCGGCGCTCGCGTTTTTCGACATGGCAATTGCGGCGGACGCAAGCTATGCCGCTGCGCATGCTGCGCGCTCACGATCACTGACGACGATTGCGAACCAATACGGTGCGATCGGTCAATTGAGCGCGCTTTATGATGCCGCCGTTGCTTCGGCACAGCAGGCGATTCGGCTCGCGCCGAATTTCGCTGATGCATACTCGACGCTTGGCTTCGTGCTGTTTCAGGGCCGCCTTGATGCGCGGGCGGCACGCGAACCATTTCAGCGTTCACGCCAGTTGGGCGCGGGTGATGCCAATGTGTTGGCGCGTTTTTCGCTGTACAGCGCGCGTGTCGGCCGTGCGAATGACGCGCGCGATGCGATGGCGCACGCATTGATCCTCGACCCACTAAACCCACTTATCCGTCGTGCGGCTGGGGTGATCGAGTACGCCGCCGGAAATTATTCCGGTTCGATTCCACCCTTGCGCAGTGCACTTGCGATGAATCCGAAGATGTCGCGGGCGCATGCGGCGATCGGCGACGCGCTGTTGATGCTCGGTCGGCTCGAAGCAGCGCGTGCAGCCTATGCGGCGGAACCCGCCGCAGATTTCCGGCTGACCGGCACGGCGATCATCGAACAGCAGCTCGGCAATGCGGCTGCAGCACAGGCTGCGCAGGCGCAGCTGGTGTCCGATTTTGGCGAGCGGGTGCTCTACCAGCAGGCGCAGATCCTCGCGCAATGGGGCGAGCCGACCGCAGCACTTGGCAAACTCGAACGGGCGCGCGTCGTCGGCGATTCTGGTTTAATCTATGCGCGCAACGATCCGCTATTGTCCGCACTTCGCGACGAACCGCGATTCGTCCGCTTGCTCGCCAGTATTGGCTTCGACGCGCAAGAAAACATCCTGTAACCAGCAAGGGGAGTTGACCATGAAACCAGTGAAGACCGTGATCGCTATGTGCTTTGCATCGCTGTTGATGGCGGCGTGTGGACAGCAAGCCAGCAGCCCAGTGCCGGAAGCCACCACGCCAGCCGCAGCCGAGCCAGCCGTAGCCGAGCCAGCCGACACGGCGCCGGCGGTGTTGGACAATTCGGAGGACGCGACACAGACCAGCGGCGACAAGGTGCTGCCGGCAAACTAGGCGCTAACCAGACTGCCTTCGGCCTGATCGTCGCTGCGGCCCGGACCGAGGCAGATGTCTGCATCGGTCCAGCCCGGGGCGCTTTCTCAGAAAAGAGCGTTCTTTTTCGGGTCCAGCTTCATCGCTCGCTGGATCCACTCGAGATAGCTCTCGACACGCGTGTACACGCCCGGCTGGCCATCGCCGCTGCAGCGTTTTTTGCCCCAGCTGATGATGCCGACCAGCGTCGGTATGCCGTTGGTGAAGACAACCGGACCGCCACTATCACCCTGACATGTCGAACGTTTCGGGTTCGCGGCACAGAAAACCTTGCTCGGAATCTTCTCCGGGCCGTAGCCGGGCAGCCTGGCACATTGCGTCTGATCCATCACTTGCAGGTCGACCTTGAGTAGCACTGCGTTCGGCGCATTGCCTTCAACCGGCAGGGTCTTGCCCCATCCGGACCCGGTTACCTGCGTTCCACCCGGCGCGGCGGCCCCCTGATACAGTGGGATTTCCCGAATCTGGCTAGGATCGCGATGCCGCGCTGGACCATCGTCCACGATGTGAATCAGCGCAATGTCGTTGTTGTACATGTTGGGATGGGCGGGCAACGGCGCAGTATCGTAGTCGGCGTGCCGCACGATGCGGTCGATCTTGAAACTCATCCCGGCGTTCGGCCTGGAGATGTCCTCCGCACCCAGGCGAACCCGATAACCGGCATTGACCATCTCCTGATCGATGCAATGCGCGGCGGTCAATACCCAGTCGTGCGCGATCAGCGAGCCACCACAGTAATGCTGGAGCTGCCAGAGTGCCTTGCCCACCCGGGATTTCTCGGGAAATCTTTCCAGCGGAAACGGGCCATATATTTCGGCTTGCCAAGGTGCACCTCGGTCGGGAATCGGCCGCCCGCCCGCTGACCTGAGGAAATCTCCCTGCTCAGCTCCGGGCGCTGCGCCAGCGGCATGCGGACGCACCGTTGGCATGTCTTCGAATTGCAGTTCATCGGTAGGCGAAGACCCGTCGAAGTCTTCCATGTTGTCGCCGTCGTCTTCAAAATCGACGACGTCCCAACTCGCACGGGTCGGATCGAGATCGGTGTCGGTCGGGATCGCATCGTCCACATAATCAACCGACTGTTCGAATTCGGCACTGGCCTCTTCGCTGTCGTCATACGTATCGGCATCGGCATCGGCATCGGCATCCGCATCGGCATCGGCATCGGCATCCGCATCGGCATCCGCATCGTCACCGGCATCGTCCTCCGCATCGTCCTCCGCATCGGCATCGGCATCGGCATCGGCATCGGCATCGGCATCGGCATCGGCATCGGCATCCGCATCGTCTTCGGCATCGTCTTCGGCATCGGCATCGGCATCCGCATCGTCTTCGTCTTCGTCTTCGTCTTCGTCTTCGTCATCGGCATCGGCATCGGCATCGGCATCCGCATCGGCATCGTCTTCGGCATCTTGCTCATCTGTGTTCGCGTCGCTTGCGTCGGCGAGCAAGAACGCCGTATTCGCCAAAGTTCCCCGAATTGTCTGGTTGGTACCAACCCGTTCCGGATCGGGCGCTTGCGCGGAGGCGACGCCAATCAACATCAGCAACGGCAAACTCCGCGTGAGGTTTCTTACCGGTGTCAGCATTCGCCTGTCCTCCATTCTTGTGGGTAGAAGTTCTCGTGCGCCGTACACTAGCGCTACTCAAACCCGTCGGCAAACAGCACCGGCACCAGACGGATGCTGGCCCAGCCCTTAGCCCAGGCCATTACACACAACTCCCTGCGGCTTCGGGATCGCGCATGAATTTGACGCCGGCGGCGAAGTCGGTGACGCGCTGGATGCCGATCCAGATTGCTGCTTGACCACGCGCGCCTTGCGTCCCGGCCGGCCGCCAGCGCAAACTCGATCTCGCCCGAACGTTCACCGGCTTGACCAGCTCCGCTGTTGAGAGCCGCCGGGACGACGGTGCAAAAGCCGTCGCCCCGGCGAACGCCGGGGCCCAGTGCCAAACATTCTCGCGCTGCCAAACATTCTCGCGCTGCCAAGCACTGGGTCCCGGCTTGACCAGCTCCGCTGTTGAGAGCCGCCGGGACGACGGTGCAAAGGCCGTCGCCCCACCGAACACCGACCACCGAACACCGAACGCCCACCACCCATCCCGGCAATGTCATTCACCGTTATAATCGCCGGTCCTTGGTCTGCGCCACACGGCCGCAGCGAATTCCAGCCCCACTAAATGGTCCAACCGTTGCCTGAAGCAGCGAAGCGAGTGATTGTGAGCCTGATCGAAGCCTTTCGCGGCACCTCCGAACTTGGCACCGGCAGCGCCGCCTATGTCGATCAGCTGTACGAAACCTGGCTGGCCGATCCGGGCAGTGTTTCGGGCCAATGGCAGCGGCATTTTTCGGCGCTGCAAGGCCGCGAGGCTGGCGACCGTCCGCATCAGCCGGTGATCGCGGGTCTCGAACAGCTGGCGCGCACCCCGGTGCGATCGGCAGCGGTTGCGGCAAGCAGCGGCTACGCCGAAAAGCAGGCGGAGGTGCGCAAGCTGTTCAACGTCTACCGGGCCCGTGGCCACCTGGCCGCCAGCATCGATCCGCTCGGCATGATGCAGATGCCGCCAGCGCCCGACCTGGACCCGGCCGAACACGGCTTGTCCAGCGCCGACTACGGCACCGAATACAGCACCGGTTCGCTGTCGGCACCACCACGGATGAAGCTGGGCGCGATCGTCGAGCTGCTCAAGTCGACCTACGCCAGCCATATCGGCGCCGAATTCATGCACCTGTTCGAGCACGAGCCGCGGCGCTGGATCCACGAGCAGCTGGAGCGTGATGCCGGGCAATTCGGCTTCGACAACGCGCGCAAGCGCCGCATCCTCGATCGGCTGATTGCGGCCGAGGGCATGGAGCGCTACCTGCACACGCGCTACGTCGGCCAGAAGCGCTTCTCGCTCGAGGGCGGCGATTCTTTCATCGCGCTGATCGACACCATCGTCCAGCAGGCCGGCGCGGCCGGGGTCAAGGAAACCGTGATCGGCATGGCCCACCGCGGGCGCCTGAACCTGCTGATCAATATCCTCGGCAAGGCGCCGGGGAAATTGTTCGAAGAGTTCGAGGGTGTGCACGAGGAAAGCCCCGACCCGACCCATTCCGGCGACGTGAAATACCACATGGGCTATTCCGCCGACGTGCCGACCCCGGGCGGATCGATGCACCTGGCGCTGGCGTTCAATCCCTCGCATCTGGAAATCGTCGATCCGGTGGTGCTGGGCTCGGTGCGCGCGCGCCAGATGCGACGCCGCGACCACCAGCACGACCAGGTACTGCCGGTGGTGGTCCACGGCGACGCCGCCTTCGCGGGCCAGGGCGTGATCATGGAACTGTTCAACATGTCGCAGGCGCGCGGCTTCCATGTCGGCGGCAGCGTACACGTGGTGATCAACAACCAGGTTGGTTTCACCACCAGCCGCCAGGACGATGCGCGTTCGACTTTCTACTGCACCGAAGTGGCCAAGATGGTCAGCGCCCCGGTGTTTCACGTCAATGGCGACGACCCGGAAGCGGTCTGCTACGTGGCTGCGCTGGCCTTCGAATTCCGTCGCCGTTTCAAGCGCGACGTAGTGATCGATCTGGTCTGTTATCGCCGCCACGGCCACAACGAGGCCGACGAGCCGGCGGCGACCCAACCGCTGATGTACCAGAACATCCGCGCGCGACCGACCGCGCTCGATCTGTACATCAAGCGGCTGATCGGAGAGGGTGTGGTCGATGCGGCCGCAGTCAAGGCCCTGCGCGACGAATACCGACGCAAGCTCGACGCCGGCGAACCGGTCGGCGAATCCACCCGCCCGGACGACGGCCTGCCGCACATCGACTGGCACCATTTTCACGACGGCAACCTCGAACAGGGCATCGGCGACGAGCTCACCGTGGCTGGGTTGAGCGCGCTCGCCGTGCGTCTAAACACCTTGCCCGCGGGCACCGAAGCACACTCCCGCGTGGCCAAGGTCTATGCCGACCGGCTGAAGATGGCGCGTGGCGAAATCGCCATGGACTGGGGCTTCGCCGAGACCCTGGCCTACGCCACGCTGATCGAGGACCGGGTCAAGCTGCGCCTGGTCGGCCAGGATTCCGGGCGCGGCACCTTCTTTCACCGCCACGCCATCGTGCACGACCAGAAAACCGGCGAGCTGGTGTTTCCGCTGCAAAACCTGGTCGAAGAACCGGAGCTGGTCACGGTCATCGACTCGGTGCTGTCGGAGGCCGCGGTGATGGCCTTCGAGTACGGCTACTCGACCGCCGATCCGCACACCCTGGTAATTTGGGAGGGCCAGTTCGGCGACTTCGCCAACGGTGCCCAGGTAGTGATCGACCAGTTCATCTCGTCGGGCGAAGCCAAATGGGGCCGGCTGTGTGGAATCGTGCTGTTCCTGCCGCATGGCTTCGAGGGCCAGGGGCCGGAGCATTCCTCGGCCCGGCTGGAACGTTATCTGCAACTGTGCGCGATGAACAACATGCAGGTGTGCACACCGACCACGCCGGCGCAGATGTTCCATCTGTTGCGCCGGCAGATGTTGCGCAACGCGCGCAAGCCGCTGGTGGTGATGACGCCGAAGTCGATGCTGCGCCACCGCCTATCGACTTCGTCCCTGGAGGATCTGGCCAAAAACCGCTTTCAGGAGTTGATCCCGGACTGCCACGCCGCGCGGGGCAAGGCGGTGGCGCGGGTGCTGCTATGCGGCGGCAAGGTCTACTACGACCTGGTCGAGGAAGCCGAAAAACGCGGCCTGGATCAGATCGCGATCGTCCGCATCGAACAGCTCTACCCGTTCCCGCGTCCGCAGCTGATCGCCGAGCTGGGCCGCTTTCCGGCGGCCAGTGACATCATCTGGTGCCAGGAAGAACCGATGAACCAGGGCGCCTGGTACCAGATCGCCCACCATCTGCGCCATTGCCTCCACGAGGCACTGCCCAGCGCCCGCCTGCATTATGCCGGCCGGCCGCGTTCGCCGGCGCCGGCCTGCGGTCATCTGTCCACCCATGTCATCGAACAGGCGCAGTTGGTCGAGCAAGCGCTGCTCGGCACGCCCAACGGCGACTATACGCACGAATGAATCCGGCCGAACCGCCACCCGCCAACGTCAACACGCTGAGGAATTCCCATGTCGATCGAAATCAAAGTTCCGGTGCTGCCCGAGTCGGTCGCCGACGCCGTCATTGCCACCTGGCACAAGCAACCCGGCGACAGCGTGCGCCGCGACGAGAACCTGGTCGACCTGGAAACCGACAAGGTCGTGCTGGAAGTGCCGGCACCGGCCGATGGCGTGCTCAAATCGATCACCAGGAAATCCGGCGACACGGTCACCAGTCAGGAAGTGATAGCGCTGTTCGAAGCGGGGGAAATCGCCGCCGAACCGGCCGCGGCCAAGGCCGAACCGACGCCCACGGCCAGCGCCCCATCTGCAACAACGCTCCCGGCCATGGCGGCGGCGGAATCCCCGGCATTGTCGCCCGCCGCCCGC
>JBGSKT010000547.1:0-2230 GCA_041741075.1 Lysobacterales bacterium | reverse complement strand
CTGGATTTGGCCGGCGCAGACGCCGACAACGTCTTCACCCTGCGCGGCATCGACGACGCGCTGGCGCTGCATTCGCGATTTTCTGCCGGGCAGGCCCTGGTCATCATCGGCGGCGGCTACATCGGGCTGGAAGTCGCCGCCCTGGCCCGCCAGAACGGCCTTCGGGTCACCGTGCTCGAGGCTGCACCGCGCTTGCTGGCGCGGGTGGCCACGCCATTGCTGTCGGCGTTTTTCGCCGAGGTACACGCCGCGGCCGGGGTCGAAATTCGCCTCGATGCCCAGGTAACCGGCCTGGTGCAGACCGCCGGCCGGGTCAGCGCAGTTCGCCTCGGGGATGCGCAGATCGCCGCCGATCTGGTCCTGATCGGCGTCGGGATGCAGCCAAATACCGCGTTGGCGGTGGCCGCGGGACTGGCGGTGGATTCCGGCATTTTGACCGACCGCGGGCACCACAGCAGCGATCCGGCCATTTTCGCCATCGGCGACTGCGCCGAGTTCGAGCATGATTGGCTGGGTGCAAGGCTGCGCCTCGAATCGGTACCAAACGCGATGGAACAGGGTCGACGGGTGGCCCGTTCGCTGCTCAACCAGCCGTCGGAACCGATGCCGCCACCCTGGTTCTGGTCGGATCAATACGACCTGAAGCTGCACAGCGTCGGCATCGCCAGCGGCTTCGATCACTGCGTGCTGCGTGGCGACCCGGCGACCCGTTCCTTTCTGGCATTCTATTTCCGCGACGGCCACCTGATCGCCGCCGATGCGGTCAATCGCATGTCCGAGTTCAATCGGGCCAAGGCCCTGGTCGCCGCACGTGCGGCGGCCGATCCGAACGCACTCGCCGACGAATCCCAACCATTGCCGTAGGCTGGCGGCGAGCGCAGCGAACCGCAGCGTCGATGCCGCGTTGGTTCACCATCCCGGATTGCCCAGCTTCGCTGTTGAAAGCCGCTGCGCTTCTTCCGGGCTACGTCGCTGCTTCCGGGCTACGCCGCTCAGAACTTCCAGCCGATGTAGGCGCCGTACGCCAGCGGGTCGACGTGGACGTTGCCGACCTGGGCGCCATTCACGCTGACGTTGGCATCGACGTCGATCCAGCGCAGATCGGCACCCACATACCAGCCGTTGTTGAGCTCGTAATCAATACCGCCGTGAAAAGCCACACCCCAGGAATTACCGATGCCGACCTCGGTACCGGCGAGCGGCCCGGAACTCTTCTCGTCATAGGTCCACAGCCAGTTGATGCCGGCGCCGATGAACGGCTTGATGCGCTGGTCGCCGAAGTGATATTGCAGGCTGATGGTCGGCGGCAACTGGTTGAACGAGGCCGCCTTGACGCCGTTCAATTTGACGTCGTGCGAGAACGGCACCGAAGCCAGCAGTTCGACACCGATGTTCGGGCTCAGGAAATACTCGACCTGCAGCGAGGGTTTCACATCGCTGTTGATATCGGCTGCGAACGCGCCGCCGGCCAGGCTGCCATTGCCGGACTTCGGGTCGACCGCGTGGGCGCCGACCTTGACCAGCACATCGCCGGCCTCAAATGCCTGCACCGGGGCCGCCACCGCCGCCAGCGCCACGGCCAGGGGAATCAAACGCAATAAGCTCTTGTTCACTACGCACCTCGACGAAAGTAAGGAAAGGGATGGTGTAGACCCGGACGCCGCCCGTCCTGCTGCCAGCGCCGGCGGCGGTGCACGGTTTTGCCTGCTACCGATCACACCCGGATGGATTCAAGCGATTGGCTTGGCCAGGCAATCTTCGGCCGACACCGTTGGGAATGGACCGGGATCACGATACGATGCGGCGTGATCGGAGCTCTTGATCAAAATCAATTTTTCGCGCTGTTGCGGCGCCTTGCGGTCCGAGCGGTGAGTGCATGCGCTTTGTTCGTCGTTCCATTTTCACCTTGCTGGCGCTGCTGTTGTTGTGCGGCGTGGCCCTGTGGTTGTGCCTGCGCGCCAGCCTGCCAATACTGGACGGGGTAAACGACCTGCCCGGACTCAGCACCGCGGTCACCGTTGAACGCGACGCCCTGGGCACAGTCACCATCGACGCCGCCAATGCCAACGACATGGCCCGCGCGCTCGGTTTCGTGCATGCCCAGGAGCGTTTCTTCCAGATGGATCTGCTGCGTCGCTCGGCCGCGGGCGAATTGTCCGAGCTGGTCGGCGCGGCCGCGCTACCGCTCGATCGGCGCCACCGTGTGCACCGCTTCCGGGTGCGTGCCGAG
>JBGSKT010000546.1:0-1629 GCA_041741075.1 Lysobacterales bacterium | reverse complement strand
CATGGATCTCACCGTTTATCTGCCGGTACTGCTGTTCCTGATCGTCGCCTCGATCGTCGGCATCGCCCTGTTGAGCCTGGGCAGCCTGCTTGGCCCCAAGACCGCCAACGCCGACAAGGATTCGCCCTACGAGTGCGGCTTTGTGCCGTTCGAGGACGCGCGCATGAAATTTGATGTGCGCTACTACCTGATGGCGATTCTGTTCATTGTGTTCGACCTGGAAATCGCCTTCATCTTTCCGTGGGCGCTGGTGTTCCAGAAGATCGGCGCGGTGGCGATGATCGAAATGGCTACCTTCTTGTTTCTGCTGGTGGTTGGTTTTGCCTATGTCTGGAAGAAAGGGGCGTTGGAATGGGAGTGAAAACCGGTTTCTTCCACAACCCGACGCCGATCGGCGAGGTTGACGATATCCTGCGACCGGCCGGCGACAACCCGCTGGTCGAACACGGCTTCGCGATCACCGGGGCGGATCTGCTGATCAACTGGGCGCGGACTGGCTCGATGTGGCCGATGACCTTCGGCCTGGCCTGTTGCGCGGTCGAAATGATGCATGCCGGCGCCGCCCGCCTGGACCTTGATCGCTACGGCGTGGTGTTCCGTCCGAGTCCGCGTCAGTCCGACGTGATGATCGTGGCCGGCACCCTGACCAACAAGATGGCGCCGGCGCTGCGCCGGGTCTACGACCAGATGCCCAATCCGAAATGGGTGATCTCGATGGGCAGTTGCGCCAATGGTGGCGGTTACTACCACTATTCCTATTCCGTGGTCCGTGGCTGCGACCGCATCGTTCCGGTCGATATCTTCGTGCCCGGCTGCCCGCCGACCGCCGAGGCGCTGATCTGGGGCATCTTGCAATTGCAGAAGAAAATCCGCCGCACCGAATCGATCGCCGACCGGATGGCCAAGGCATGAGTACGCCGAGCCAGACCCTGTCCGAACAACTGCGTGGCGTGTTCGGCGACCGCCTGTTGTCGCTGGCCGAAGCTCAGCAGCAGACCACCATCGAAGTGGCGGTGGCCGACTGGCTGGATGTGGCCACCACCCTGCGCGACCATGCCGATTTCCAGTTCAGCCAGTTGATCGATCTGTGCGGGGTCGATTATCTCGGCTATGGCGAGGCCGAGTGGGACACCAGCGATGTCAGCAGTCAGGGTTTTTCGCGCGGCGTCGAGGGCACGGCCGGTCCCGGCCGCTTCGATTGGGCGCAGCGGCCAGAGGCGGCGCGCATCCGCCAGCGCTTCGGCGTGGTTGTGCAGTTGCTTTCGATCAACCACAACCGACGCCTGCGCCTGCGCTGTTTCGCCCCGGACGAAGGCCTGCCGGTGGTGCCCTCGCTGATCGCCATCTGGCGCGGGGTGAACTGGTTCGAGCGCGAAGCTTTTGATCTGTACGGCATCATTTTCGACGGCCACCCGGACCTGCGCCGGATCCTGTCCGACTACGGTTTCGTCGGCTACCCGTTCCGCAAGGATTTCCCGCTGATCGGCAACGTCGAAGTGCGCTACGACGAGGCCAAAAAGCGCGTGGTCTACGAGCCGGTATCGATCGAACCCCGGGTTGGGGTGCCGCGCACCGTGCGCAGCGCCGCGCCGAGCGCGCCGGCAGCAGGCGCAGGTGGGCAACACGGGG
>JBGSKT010000545.1:0-2830 GCA_041741075.1 Lysobacterales bacterium | reverse complement strand
CCTGGCCGCCGTAACCCGGGCAAACGCGGGCACCCCGGTGTCCGGCACGGCGGCGTCCGCGGTGGCGGTCTCCGGCATGTCCCGATCGTACTGGGCGCGTTCCGACGGGTGGCGCAGATCCCGCCAGGCCTGGTTGACCCGATCCAGATACACCGTCTGCCAGGCATCGCTGTTGCGATCCGGGTGCAGCCAGCGCACCAGCAGCCGGTAGTGCTCTCTGATGCGCTCGAGCGGCTGATCGCGGTTGACGCCAAGCACCCGGTAACTGTCCACGCCCGGCGTAAAACAAACCTGCAACAAATAAAACTCGGCGGCATCAAGCAGCACTTCCACCGCTGCTGGATGCTGCTGCCGTGCCTGTTCCAGGCTGGCTTCGTCGCCGGCCAGCAGACGGATCAGCAGACCGACATCGGCCGGAAACCGGCGGGTCCGGGCCGCCGGCACGCCGGCTGGCAGCTCCAGCAGCCGCAGCGCTTCGAACAGGGCGCCGGGCGATTCGCTATTCATTGACGACCGAGCTTGGGCGCGTGGCTGCGGCCACGATAGCTGTAGTAATCGGTACCACCGTAACCGTAGCCATAGCCGTAGCCATAGCCCGAATGGTGCGATTCGAACTTGGTCAGCACGCCACCGATAATGAAGGCATGCGCGGCCTGCAATCGCTTGACCGCATTCTGCGCCACGCTGACCCGGGTCTCGCCGGTCTCAATGACCAGCAGGGTTCCGCGCGCGACATTGGCCAGGATTGGCACATCGGCAAGCCCGAGTACCGGTGGGCCGTCGATGATGATGCGGTCGAACTTGACCCCGGCCACGGTCAGCAGCGACAGCATCTTGCTGCCGGCCAGCAGCTCGGCCGGATTCGGCGGCAGCGGGCCGCTGGTCATCAGCATCAGGCCGCGGTCCTCGGTGGTACGGATCACGTCATCGGGCCGGGCGGCACCGGCCAGCAGGTTGCTCAGGCCCTTTTTGTTTTCCACGTGCAGCGACTTGTGCAGGCTCGGATTGCGCAGGTCGGCGTCGATCAGCAGCACGCGCATGCCCATCTGCGCGAAGTTGCGGGCCAGCGTCAGCGCGGTGGTGGTCTTGCCCTCGTTCGGGGTGGCGCTGGTGACCAGGATCGACTTCGGCGCGCCGGCCGCGGTCGAGAACTGCAGGGCGGTACGCACCGAGCGATAGGCTTCGACGAAGGCCGAATGCTGGTCGGCCCAGGCCGCCTGCGGGGTGGTCTTCTTCAGCATCGGGATTACCCCGAGCACGGCGATGCCGAGCTGCCGTTCCAGATCCTCGGGCGCCTTCAGGGTGTCGTCCAGATGTTCGAACGCGAGCGCGAGCAGGACCCCGAGCATCAGCCCGAACACCAGCCCCCAGCGCAGGTTGGACGGCAGGCTGGGCTTGTACTTGCCGCCGATGGTGGCCGCGTCCACCACCGAGACATTATTGGTGCTGACCCCACCGGCGACACCGACTTCCTTGTAGCGCTGCAGCAGGCCGTCGTAGAGCTGGCGGTTGGTGTCGACCTCGCGCTTGTAGATGTTGTACTGGATGCTGCGCTTCTGCAGATCGAGCACTTCCGCCTTGACCGTGTGCATCTGCTCGTCGAGCAGCCGTTCCTGTTCCGCCGCGCCCAGGTATTCGGCCCGGATCGCCGCCTTGATATTGGCGATTTCGTCCACGATCTGCCGCTCGACCTCGTCGATCTGGCCCTTGAGCTGGCGCATCAGTGGATAATCCGGCTTGTACAGGCGCAGCTTGTCCTGGTAATCGGCGAGCAGCTTGCCGCGGCTCTCCTGCAGGGACTGGATCATCGAATTGGCACCGGTCTCGCCGTACAGCACCAGCCCGCGCGAGGCTTCGGCCTGGCGCCACAGCGACTCGGTGCGGATGCGCTCCTCGCGCGCCCGGCCGACCGCAGAATTGAGCGACGCCAGGGTCTGTTCGGACAATGAAGCGGACTGCTCGCCGACCCCGACAATCTGCTCCTGCTGGGCGACGCCAACCAGACTGCGCTCGGATTCTTCCAGCCGCAGTTTCAATTCCTGCAGACGTTCTTCCAGATAGCCCTTGGCGTAGGACGAGGAATCGAAGCGCCGTTCGAGATTGCTGGCAATGAAAGCCGTCGCCACGGCATTGGCGGTGCGCTCGGAAAACGTGGGTTCGGGACTGTCGTAATGGATGCGGACCAGGCGCGAATTACGCACCGGTTCGATTGAAAGTCCGGTGGCAAACAAACTGGCCAGTGCCAGTCGCCGCTGATCGCTTGCGGCTACGGCCTGCTTGCCGCCGGTGGCCGCAGGTGCCGGTGCGGCCGCACCGGAGAACAAACCACCCAGGCGCGACCACAGGCTCTTCGGCTGCATGATCCGCTCGAGCTCGCCGCTCGCCGCCAGTCCCAACTGGTCGACCGCCCGCTGCATCAGCGTGCGGCTTTTCAGCAGTTCGTACTGGGTCTGGTAGAAATCCTTGTCGCCGCCGCCTTCGATCGGGGTCATCGCACCGACGTCGACCACCTTGATGGTGTCGCGCTCGATCTGCAGGGTCGCCGACGCCCGGTAGATCGGCGTCATCAAAAGGGTGCCGACCAGCACCGTGAGCAGCACGATCGCGCAAGCGCCGAGCACGGTCCAGCGGCGCTTGATCAAGATCCGCAGATAGGCGCGGAAGTCCAGTTCGCTGGGCCGGGTTTCGGCTTCCGGATCGCGCAGATCCAGGCTGACCGCGTGCTGGCGTTCGGCGGCGAGCTGCAGGCTGCGCCGGGTCTCGATGGCGACCGGCAAACGGCCTTGCATCCTTTCCTCATTCGGGTTCATCGCCATATCGAACGCCTCGG
>JBGSKT010000544.1:0-7114 GCA_041741075.1 Lysobacterales bacterium | reverse complement strand
GCCTGGCCGACTTGCTGCGCGCCGTCTATGCCATCGGTCGTGATCAGGATCTGCGCGCCTGGCTGGCCCGCGATCGACTGGGCGAAAGCGAGCGTCTGCTCGCACTCAGCCGCTATTTACAGGGCAGCCGTCTGCGCGAGGTGCAGAAATTGCAGTCCGACCTGGCCGCGCTGGCCGAACTTGCCACCACCATCGGCGCTGCACAGTCGAAACTGGCCACGGAGCGCGCTGCCGCAGAATCCGCCGCTTCGGCACTGGCGGCCAAACGCAGTGAACGCCAGGGAGTATTGGCCGAACTGTCCGCCCAGGTGGCCAGTCACGACCAGCGGCTACGGGCCTTTGCCCGCGATCAGCAGGTGTTGACCCAACTGCTCGCCCGGCTGCACGATGTGTTTGCCGATATCCCGCCCGGACTAAGCGCGGTGCAGGCATTTTCCGCGCGGCGTGGCCGGCTACCGCGTCCGCTCGCCGGCAAAGTGCTGCAGGCTTTCGGTGCGCCGCTGCGCGCCGGTCGCCAGAGCGAAGGTTGGCTGATCGCGGCCCGCGTCGGTAGCCCGGTCGGGGCGATCGCTCGCGGTCGCGTCGCCTATGCCGACTGGCTGAACGGTTTTGGTCTGCTGATCATCCTCGACCATGGCGATGGCTACATGAGCCTGTACGCCAGAAACGAGGCGCTGCTGCGCGATGTCGGTGACTGGGTCGATCCGGGCAGCGCCATCGCTCGCACCGGCGATGGTGGCGGCAACGAGCCGCCGGCCCTGTATTTCGAACTGCGCCACAGCGGCCAGCCGCTGGATCCCAAGGTCTGGTTGGCGGCGGAAAAGCGTTAAACGGGGCGGCGGCTATTGCGTTTGTGGGAGCGACGGCACGTCGCGACTGGGCGCGGAATGACAGAAGGGACGACTACGCGCGGAATGACGAGCGAATGGATTCCTCCCCCACCTTCATTCTGCGCGCGTCATCCTGCGCGAAGCCGCAGGACGCAGAATCCAGGCCCGTAGCAGGATTGTTCGCCGCATCGGCCTTCCGCTACACTGCGCGCTTTGTCATCCGGCCGGCGCACGCACTCGGCCCATGCCGATGCGGATTTCACACGTTACGGGGTTTGGTTATGGCAGAGCACGTAGTCAATCACGGTCGGCGGCGGTTTCTGACCGCAACCACCGCAGTGGTCGGCGGGGTCGGAGGCGCTTTTGCGGCGGTGCCGTTTCTGCGTTCCTGGCAGCCCAGCGCGCGGGCCAAATCGGCCGGCGCGCCGGTCATTGTCGATATCAGCAAACTGGAGCCGGGTCAGCGTCTGTCGCTGATGTGGCGCTCGCAGCCAGTCTGGATCATCAAGCGCACGCCGGAGATTCTGGCCGCCCTGCCGTCACTGGATGCGGAACTGGCCGATCCGAGCTCGACCCGGGCGCCGGACCAGCAACCGCTGTACGCGACCAATGCGACCCGCTCGATCAAACCCGAAATCGCGGTGATGATCGGCATCTGCACCCACCTTGGCTGCGCGCCGAGCTTCGTGCCGGAGATGGTGCCGCAGGAGTTCGACAGCCACTGGAAGGGCGGCTTCTTCTGCCCTTGCCACGGCTCGCGCTTCGATCTGGCCGGCCGCGTTTACAAGGGTGTACCGGCACCGACCAATCTGCGCATTCCGCCGTACCACTTCATCGATGACCACACCATTGAAATCGGTGTCGGTCAGGGCGCGGGGGGCGCATGATCATGTCCAATACCGCAATGAAGCTGCTCACATCCGGCTACCAGTGGCTGGATGCGCGCGCGCCCGGCGTGACCGTCTGGTGGAACCGGCACATGGCGCAGTACTACGCGCCGAAGAACTTCAACGTCTGGTACTACTTCGGTTCGCTGGCGCTGTTGATGTTCGTCAACCAGCTGGTCACCGGCATCTGGCTGACCATGCACTACAAGCCCGACGCCAAGCTGGCCTTCGACTCGGTCGAATACATCATGCGCGATGTCGACTGGGGCTGGCTGATCCGCTACATGCACTCGACCGGCGCCTCGCTGTTTTTTCTGACCATCTATCTGCACATGTACCGCGGCCTGATGTATGGCTCCTACCAGAAGCCGCGCGAGCTGGTGTGGACGCTGGGTGTGTTTATTTTCCTGGCGACCATGGCCGAGGCGTTCATGGGCTATGTGCTGCCCTGGGGGCAGATGTCGTACTGGGGCGCGCAGGTAATCTCGTCGATCTACGGCACCATTCCGTTCATCGGTCCGGACCTGCTCGAGTTCATCCGTGGCGACTATGTGATCGCCGATGCCGCATTGAACCGATTCTTCGCCCTGCACGTGGTCGCCATGCCGATGGTGCTGGCCCTGTTGATCTACCTGCACCTGATGGCGCTGCACGAAGTCGGTTCGAACAACCCGGACGGCGTCGATATCAAGAAGACCAAGGACGCCAAGGGCAAGCCGCTGGACGGCATCGCCTTCCACCCGTATTACACGGTCAAGGATATTTTCGGGGTCGGTTTCTTCCTGATCATCGCGGCCTTCATCGTGTTCTATGCCCCGACCCTGGGCGGCTGGTTCCTGGAGCACGACAACTTCCTGATCGCCGACCCCGCGGTTACCCCGCTGTTGATCAAGCCGGTCTGGTACTTCACCCCGTATTACGCGATGCTGCGTGCGGTGCCGGCGTTCTTCGGTTCGCAGTTCCCGGGCGTGTTGGTGATGGGCGCCGGTGTGCTGATCTTCTTCGCGCTGCCCTGGCTCGACCGCAGCCCAGTCAAGTCGATCCGCTACCGCCCCGGCTTCGTCAAGGTGCTGCTCGGCCTGTGGGTGCTGTCGCTGTTGTGGCTGGGGTATCTGGGCACACGCCACGCCACGCCGCTGCTGACCCTGACCGCACAGATCGCCACCGTGTATTACCTGGGCTTTTTCGTAACCATGCCGTGGTGGTCGCGCTGGGGCAAGTTCAAGCCCGAGCCGGCGCGCGTGACTTATGACCATTGAGGCTGCCATGACCCGATTTGCCCAGACAAGAAAACTTCTGATCGGACTGGCGCTGGTGCTCGGCGTCGGCGCGCTGTTTGCGCCGCCGCTTGCGGCCTCGGAAGGCGGCAACTTGCTGCACTCCGGTGCCAATGTCGAAGACCAGGCCTCGCTGCAGCGCGGCGCGAAATATTTTTCCAACTACTGCCTGTCCTGCCATTCGCTCAAATACATGCGCTGGTCGCGGCTGGCCAAGGATCTGGGCTTAAGCGAAGAGCAGGTGATGGGCTCGCTCAATTTCGCCGGCACCAGGTTTGGCGATCCGATCACGGTGGCACTCACCGCCGAGGACGGCAACCAATGGTTCGGCAAGGCGCCACCGGATCTGTCGCTGATCGCGCGCGCCCGCCCCGGTGGCGCCGATTACATTTTTTCCTACCTGAAGTCATTCCACCTGGATGACAAACGTCCGCTCGGCTGGAACAACACGGTGTTTCCGGCGGCGAGCATGCCCAACGTGCTGTGGGAGCTTCAGGGTACGCAGGCGGCGGTGTACGACACCCAGCGGGTCAAGGACGAGTCCGGCCAGCAAGTAGACAAGGAAGTGTTCTCGCACTTCGAGCTGGTCAAACCGGGCAAGCTGACCCCGGAAGCATTCGATGGCGTTGCCCGCGATCTTTCCGCCTTCCTCGAATACGTCGGCGAACCGGCCGCGCTGCAGCGCCGAGATGTCGGCTGGAAAGTGATCCTGTTCCTCGCCTTCTTCACCTTCGTCGCCTGGCTGCTCAAGGCCGAATACTGGCGCGACGTGCATTGAGGGCAGGGGCCAGAGGCTGGCCGTAGGTCGGGTCAAGCGCCGCAGGCGTGGACTCGACGGACTGCGGCATGGCCGCGGGGTTGAAGATGTCGGCTCCACCGCTGCGCGGCTTGAGCCGACCTACGCCGCACCGTCGCCCCGACGCTGGGAGCGCCGAGCACCAGCTCGGCATGGTCTGGCATGGTGGATGCGCTGCGCTTATCCACCCTACTTCCGCCGCCCCGGCGCAGGCCGGGGTCCGGCTCTGTCCTCTGTCTTCTGTCCTCCGTCCTCTGATACCGACAAGCGCCCGGCCCGGCGCAGGGCGTCGCGCAGGACGTATTCGATCTGCGCGTTGACGCTGCGCAGCTCGTCGTCTGACCAGCGCTGCATGGCTGTCAGCACGGCGGCGTTGATGCGCAACGGGTAGGCTTTTTTTTCGCTCACCGGACCTGGGCCATCAATAGATCGAGCCAGCGTTGACGATCGGCTGGGTGCTGCGATCGCCGCACAGCACCACCAGCAGGTTCGACACCATCTGCGCACGGCGCTCATCGTCCAGTTGCACCAGTCCGCGCTCGGCCAGTTGCTCGAGCGCCATGTGCACCATGGTCACCGCACCCTCGACGATCTTGGTGCGGGCGGCAATGATCGCGCCGGCCTGCTGACGTTGCAGCATGGCCTGGGCGATCTCCGGGGCATAGGCGAGGTGCGAAATCCGCGCTTCCAGTACCTTGACCCCGGCGCTGGTCAGGCGCTCCTGGATTTCCTTGCGCAGATGATCGGCGATTTCCTGGGTGTGGCTGCGCAACGACACCTTGTGTTCTTCGTGCAGGTCGTAGGGGTAGCTGGTCGCCGATTGGCGCAGCGCCGATTCGCTCTGCACATGTACGAAGTTCTCGTAGTCATCGACCGCGAATACCGCTTCGGCGGTATCGACCACCTGCCAGACCACGACCGCAGCGATCTCGATCGGCGAGCCGAGCAGGTCGTTGACCTTGAGCTTGTTCGATTCGAAATTGCGGATGCGCAGCGACACCGGTCGCTTTGAATAGAACGGGTTGGCCCAACGCAGTCCGGCATCGCGCACGCTGCCGATGTAGCGGCCGAACAACTGCAGCACCACGCCCTGATTCGGTTGCACCATGAACAGGCCGAACCAGCAGAACAGGGTGGCCAGGGCGAGCAGGATGGCCGGGATGCGCAGGCCGATGACAAACAGCGTCGGCAGCGCGCCGAAGCTGAGCAGGAGCAGGCCAAGCACCACCGGAATCCCCGGCAGGCTGCTGAGCGGGCGTTCGAATAGGGATGCGTTCTGGTTCATCATTGCGGTCTCCGATTGTGGGACGAAGATATCACAACGATATCAGAAGTTCCAGAATGATGATGGTCCGATCGTCGTCCCGGCGCAAGCCGGGACCCAGTTCCCGACGCCGCGGTACGCACCGGCACTGGGCCCCGGCTCTGCCGGGGCAACAGGCTCCCCTGTTCCCTGTTCTGCGCCCCGGCGTGCGCCGGGTCGACCGACCTGGCGGCGAAACACGGATGCAGCGTATACTTGCACATATACGTGGAATCACCATGAGCTGGAGCGAACGCCATGTCGCAAATCACGCTGTACTTGGACCCAGCCACCCAGGCGCTGGTTGAGCAGGCCGCACAGGCCAGCGGCCTGTCCAAGAGCCGTTGGGTGGCCGAGATCATCCGCAAATACGCCGCCCACGAATGGCCGCGGGAGTGTCTGGCTCTGGCCGGACGCTATGCCGATTTTCCGCTGCGCGAACCGCAGGCGAACGCGTTGCCAGCCGATCTGCCGCGCCTGGGGTTTTGAGCGGCGGCCATGCTGATTCTCGACACCAACACGATCAGCTACTACTTCCGTGGCGACCCGCAAGTGGTGCCGCGACTTCAGGCGCAACGCCCGGCGGATCTGGGCGTTCCGGCCATCGTCGAATACGAGTTGCGTTATGGGCTTCTGCGCCTGCCGGAGGCCGCCGCGACCCCGCGCCTGGCAGCCTTGGCGCAGTTGCTGCGACCGATGCAGAAGTTGCCGTTCGACAGTGCCTGCGCCGCCCAGGCGGCCCGACTTCGCGTCGAACTCGAAGCCGCGGGCACGCCGATCGGCGCGCACGACACCCTGATCGCCGCCACGGCTTTGCGCCACCAAGCCACCCTGGTCACCCGCAATGTGCGCGAATTCTGCCGCGTCCCGGGTTTGCAATGCCTGAACTGGCACGCCGATCAAACCAGCCCGGACCATATCAGCCTGGATGGAGCGTAGCCCGGATAAAGCGAAGCGCAGGCGGTCTTCAACAGCGGAGCGGGTCATCCGGGAGCTTCAACAGCGAAGCCGATCGACTGGCATGGGCGAATCGTCAAAACACCCAACGCAAAGACGCAGAGACGCAAGGACGCGAAGAAGTGCCAGAAATTTCCTTTGCGTCTTCGCGTCCTGGCGTCTTTGCGTTAAGTCTGCTGATCTGCGATGACCGAAAACGACATCAGAAGCGTAGACAAGACGGTCGCCTGGCAGCCCGGATGAAGCGAAGCGCAGGCGATCTTCAACAGCGGAGCTGGTCATCCGGGGATTCAACCGCAAAAGCGGGCCGGATCAAGGCAGCCGCAGACGGTAGATCGGCGCGCCGAGTCGTTCTGACAGCACGATCGCGGTTCGCGAGGCCGGGTCGAGTGCCAGCGCCTCGGCCTGCGGCATCGGCGGCATCTCCAGTCGGGTCGGGCGATTGCCGAGGGCATCGAGCCAGCTCTGGCTGGCCCGGCGTGGATAGAAGTAGAGATCGCGATAGCTCAGCACCAGGGCGAATCGCCCGGCCGGGTCCAGCGCCAACGCAGTGACATCGCCGCGGAAACGGCCGAACTGCGGATCCAGGGCTCGCTCCCTGGCAGTGGCCGCGGGCAGGGTGTCGAAACTGCCGACACGTTCGGCGACCTGCGCAATGCCCGGGTCGTTCGGATGCAGGGGCAGACGGTACAGCACCCGCGGGAAGTGCCGCTTGGCGATCAGATAGACCGACTGTTCGCGCACGTCGACCGCGACCGCCTCGATATCGCGCGGCCCTTCAGGCAGACGAAAATCGATGCGCCAAGCCAGCGCGACCTCGGCCGTGTCGGCACGTTCGGGTTCGCCGACGATCAGTAGCGACAGCGCGTTGCGCAGGCCGCCGTTGTCGCCGGTATCGGCGATCAGCAGATACGGGCAGCCGTGCTCGCGAAACGCCGCCAGATCCTCCCAGTCCTGATTTTCGACACCGGCCACTGCGACCGCGCCCAGCCACTCGCCGTCGTCGTGCAGCGCGTGCAGCTCGGCCCTGCCGAAACTGTCGTTGATCGCCCACAACCGGGTCG
>JBGSKT010000543.1:0-6646 GCA_041741075.1 Lysobacterales bacterium | reverse complement strand
CGGCGGTGGTCTCCGACGCCATCGCTGCACCCAGCAATACGCCATGGCACCAGTCGCGCGCTTCAAACACCAGCGGCACCAGCGATTCGCGGCGGCCACCGAAAATGATCGCCGAAATTGGCACTCCCTGCGCATCTTCGGAACGTGGCGACCAGCTCGGGCATTGCCGGGCGGAAACGGTGAAGCGCGAGTTCGGATGCGCCGCCTTGCCGTGTGCCGGATCATACGGCCGACCCTGCCAGTCGAAGGCTGGCACGCGGTCGTCGAGTCCCTCCCACCACGGTTCGCGGTCGGCGGTCAGTGCGACATTGGTGAAAATCGCGTCGTGATCGAGCATGGCCAGCGCATTGGCATTGGTGCTGAAACTGGTGCCAGGGGCGACGCCGAAAAATCCCGCCTCCGGATTGATCGCCCACAGCCGGCCGTCGGCGCCGGCTTGCATCCAGCAGATGTCGTCGCCGATCGTCCACACTTTCCAGCCCGCTTCCCGATAGGCCGCGGGCGGGATCAGCATGGCCAGATTGGTCTTGCCGCAGGCCGAGGGAAAGGCCGCGGCGAGATAATGCACTTCGCCCGCGGGGTTTTCGATGCCGACGATCATCATGTGTTCGGCCAGCCAGCCCTCGCGCCGCGCCTGCCAGGAACCGATGCGCAGCGCGTGGCATTTTTTACCGAGCAGGGCATTGCCGCCGTAGCCGGAGCCATAGCTTTTGATCGCGAGTTCCTCGGGGAAGTGCATGATGTAGCGACGTTCCGGGTCGAGCTCGCCGATCGAATGCAGGCCCTTGACGAACACGCCTTCGCGTTCGATCCGCCCCAGCGCCGCCGCGCCCATGCGCGTCATCAGGCGCATGTTGGCGACCACATAGGCGGAATCGGTAATCTCGACCCCCAGGCGCGCCAGCGGCGAATCGATCGGCCCCATGCAATACGGCACCACATACAGGGTGCGTCCGCGCATGCAGCCGGCAAACAGCGCGTCGATCTCGGCGTGCGCCTCGACCGGTTCCAGCCAGTGGTTGTTCGGGCCGGCGTCTTCCGGGTTCGCTGTGCAGACAAAGGTCAGATGCTCGACCCGGGCCACATCGAAGGGGTCGGAACGGTGCAGCCAGCAATTCGGATAGCTGTCCGGGTTGAGCGGGATCAGATCGCCCTGATCAACCATGCGGCTGGTCAGCAGGGCAAGCTCGGCCTGGCTGCCGTCGCACCAGTGCACGTGCTCGGGCTCGGTCAAGCGGACAACCGAATCCACCCACTCGGTCAGAGCGGCAAGGCGTGAGTTCATGGAAACTCCAGACTCGAACGAGTCGAAACGAAGGATGCGGTCAGGCTACTGTTTCGCTGCCGAGTGGGCAAGACCGGTTGGCGCGGGAGTCGGGAGCGCAATCGGTTTTCGGTTTTCGGTTTTCGGTGTCCAGTTTTCGGTATCAGGCCATTCCGAACACCGAACACAGAAAACTGAAAACCGCTCTTCCCCATTCTGCGATACTGGCAGGATGACCATCCCCGACCCCCTGATCATCGCCGGCCGCAGCTTCCGCTCGCGTCTGCTCACCGGCACCGGCAAGTTCAAGGATCTGGACGAAACCCGCCGCGCCACCGAGGCGGCTGGCGCCGAGATCGTCACCATCGCGATCCGCCGTAGCAATATCGGCCAGACTCCGGGTGAACCCAACTTGCTCGATGTGCTGCCGCCCTCGCGCTACACCCTGCTGCCGAACACGGCCGGCTGCTTTACCGCCGAAGACGCGATCCGCACCTGCCGGCTGGCGCGCGAACTGCTCGACGGCCACCCGCTGACCAAGCTCGAAGTGCTGGGCGACCCGAAAACCTTGTTCCCGGACATCGTGCAAACACTCAAGGCCGCCGAAGTGCTGATCCACGAAGGCTTCGAAGTGATGGTCTACACCAATGACGACCCGATCATCGCCAAAACCCTGGAGGGTATGGGCTGCGTCGCGGTGATGCCGCTGGCCGCGCCGATCGGCTCCGGGCTCGGCATCCGCAATCCCTACAACATCCTCAGCATCATCGAAAACGCTGGCGTGCCGATCCTGGTCGACGCCGGGGTCGGCACCGCTTCCGACGCCGCGATCGCGATGGAACTGGGCTGCGACGGCGTGCTGATGAACACCGCGATCGCCGGCGCCCGCAATCCGGTGCTGATGGCCAGCGCCATGAAGAAGGCGATCGAGGCCGGCCGCGAAGCGTTCCTGGCCGGGCGCATCCCGCGCAAGCGTTACGCCAGCGCGTCCAGCCCGATCGACGGGGCGTTTTTCTGAGCGATCCGCCGGCGATGAGCGACAAGCAGGATTCCGCCAGCGGCAGACACCGCCCGATCCGCAGTTTCGTCCTGCGCCAGGGCCGGCTGACCCCGGGTCAGGAACGCGCGCTGGCCACAGGCTGGCCGCGCTACGGCGTCGATTTCACTCCAAATCCGCTGGATTTCGCCAACCTGTTTGGGCGGCACGCCGAGACCGTGCTTGAAATCGGCTTCGGCAATGGCGAGGCCCTGCTCGCCTCCGCGTCCGGTGATCCGGGGCGCAACTACCTCGGCATCGAGGTGCATCGGCCGGGCGTCGGCCGCTTGCTGCTCAACGCCGAGCTTGCCGGGCTCGACAACCTGCGCGTGCTCGCCCACGACGCAGTGGAAGTGCTCGATCATTGCATTGCGGATCGCGCACTGTGCGAAGTCCGCCTGTATTTTCCCGACCCATGGCACAAGACCCGGCACCACAAACGCCGCCTGGTCCAGCCACCGCTGGTCGAGCGGATCGCTTGCAAACTGGTCCCCGGCGGCCTGTTTCATCTGGCCACCGACTGGGCGCCCTACGCCGAGCACATGTTCGACGTGCTCGAAGCCAGCCCGCATTTTGGCAACCCGCTCGGCCCGCGCGCGGTCGCCCCGCGTCCACCCTGGCGCATCGAAACCCACTTCCAGAAGCGCGGCGAAAAACTCGGCCACGCGGTGTTCGACCTGCTCTATCGCCGAACCTGATTGGCGCCGTACCTCGGCTGGTATCCGTTCGCCCTGAGCGTAGGCCCGCAGGGCCGAAGTCGAAGGGAGCGACGGCCCAGCCTCGGGTTGCGCGCCCCAGCGCCGCCGCGGCACTGCCCGACCGGTGCCCTTTCCTGCCCCCGACCAGGCCGCATCGGCAACCTAGTATTCCGACCACAGCGGCACCCCCAGGCCGCGCGGAGAGCAGCCATGCAATTCGGCAGGAAAGTGTTGGTGATCGGAGCGTTGACCCTGGTGTTGCTGCTGCCGCTGAACTTATTGCGCGGGCTGGTGCAGGAGCGCCAGCAGCGCGCCGCCGGGGTGCGCGCCGAGATCGCCAATTCGTCGAGCCGCGCTCAGCAACTGACTGGGCCCTTGCTGCTGCTCAGCATCGAGAAGCGGGTGCTGGTCCGTCACAGGAACCGTGTCAACGGCGTGGAAAGCGAAACCAGCGAGGAAGTCCGCCAGACCGAGCGACGGCTGCTGGCGCCGGACCGGCTGGAGCTGCACAACGACCTCAACACCGAGACCCGCCAGCGCGGAATGTTCAGCGCCCTGCTCTATCACGACAGCGCCCGCATCGACGCCGACTTCACCGTGCCACCCGCGCCCACGCTCGACGATCACCTGCGCGCTTGGCGCATCCAGGCCGCCAGCCTGGTGCTCGGCACCGGCGATAACCGTGGCATCGGACAGTTGGCACTGGCGCTGGACGGTGATCCACTGGTCGCCGAACCCGGTACCGATGTCGCCTGGTTACCTGAGGGCTTGCGCCTGCCGCTGCCCAAAGAGCGTTTGCCGGCGCTTGCTACCGGCGCGGCTCTGCACCTCACCGGCACACTGTCATTGAGCGGTAGCGAGCGCATCGAGTTCGCTCCGGTCGGCGCCGAGACCCGGGTTGCGGTCGGCGCCGACTGGCCGCATCCGGGGTTTCAAGGCAATCATCTGCCGCAGTCTGCGAAGATCGACGCTACGGGTTTCCAGGCGCAGTGGGCGGTCTCGCGGCTGTCCAGTCAGGCCCACCAGCTGGCCAGCCAATGCCTGCCCGAGGAAGTCGTCTGCGCCGGACTGGACCCGACCCGCTTCGCGGTCGCCCTGGTCGATCCGGTTGATCGTTACCTGAAGACCGAACGCGCGATGAAATACGCGCTACTGTTCCTGGTACTGGTGTTCGGTGCGGTGTTCTTCATCGAAGTGCTGAAGCGGGTCAGCGTCCATCCGCTGCAATATGCGCTTACCGGCCTGGCCCTGGCGATCTTCTTCCTGCTGCTGCTGGCCCTGTCCGAGCACCTGGGCTTTGGTCTCGCCTATGCCCTGGCCGCGAGCGCCTGCGTCGGCCTGATCGCCAGCTACATGGGCGGGGTGCTCGGCCACCGCCGCCGCGGGCTCGCCTTCGCCGCCCTGCTCGGCCTGTTGTTCGGTCTGCTGTTTGGACTGCTGCAATCGGAGGATTACGCCCTGCTGATCGGCGCCCTGGCCCTGTTCGCGGCGCTCGCCTGCGTGATGTTACTGACCCGGCGGCTGGACTGGTATCGCCTCGCCGACAGGAACGGCACCGGCCCTTGATCCGGGCCGCAAACCGGTCCGCGCAGAGCCGCACCGCCGTCGTGTAGGAGCGACGCCTGCGTCGCGATGGTCGCCTCGATAGCCGGGTCGCGACGTTTCGTCGCTCCCACAAAACAGGCCGCTGGGCGCAACACTGTTCGCTAGTCCCGGGCAACCACCGTGTCATAAAGCCCGTACTGGACCAGGCCCTTGTGGCTCTCGATTCCCGTGTAGCGCAGCGACGCATCCTCATAACGGCGGAAGGCGAACACGGCCTGGTTCATCTGCTCGGTGTTGAACACCTTGAGACGGACGAGCAGGTGGAAGTCCTGCACCGTCAGGCCGGTAACGGCCAGAAACAAATCCGGTTCAAGCTTGGTGATCACATCCTGCAACGTGTTCTCGCGGAAATCGGTGAGGTACATGAAGGCCGGAATGCGGGTTGCGAATTTGATGAGCTTTTCCTGGACCAGTTTGCGCTTGGACTTGTATTCCCTCTCCTCGTCGGAGAGTTCCTTCTTCTCATCCTTCGTCAAGTCGCCTTCCTTGGCCTTGTTCTTGAGTTCCCTGACCTTCTCGCTCTTGTTGATGATGGTCTCGATGATGTGGTCGCCCAGTGCGCGCCAACCTTCGATGCGCTCGACGGCAGCCATGGCCTCGGCGTTGTCCATGATGCGCCGCAGCGTGTCGTTGTCCACGTTCACCAGCAGCGCGCTCTCCCACTTGCGCGCCAGCAGCGTGGCCGAGGTGCCCGCCATCGCGATGTCGAGAATGCCGCCAGCGTCGATCTGCGTCATGTTGGCGCCGTCATAGGCCAGCACCGGCAGGAACGATACGAGGTCCTTGACCGCGTTCTCCGGGTTCGGCTCGTTGGGCGACAGGCCAATGCCATACTCAGAAAGTTGCCGCAGGGCGCGGGTAGGCGCGAAGTCGAACACGAAGCAGACCGGCTTGAGGATCTCCTCCTCGTTCGGGTTGTCGCCGTTCGGGTTCCTGATCGACCACGGCGACTGCACGCGAAACGCCGCCTGAAAGTAGGTCTCCGGCGACTTGAGGTTGCGCAGCATCAGGATGGACGACCACTGCGGCACAGTGACGCCCGTGGTCAGCTTGCCGCACGAGAGCGTGATGGTCTTGGTCTCGAAGCCGCTGCAAATGGCCTTGCGCACCGGCGGCAAGGCTTCCAGCCCGATACCAGCCGAGGCGCCCGCGGCGACCACGACTCGGTAGTCGTGCCAGAACCTGTTGTGCTTCTCCGCCAGCAGATTCGCCATCGCCTGACAGGCGGCGACATTGGGCAGAAACCAGAACGAATGCTGCAGATAGGGCAGCAAGCGCACATCCGAATATGGAAACGGCGGTCGCGTCCCCGTCTTCAAGTGCTCGACCGATTTTTGCGCGTAGCCGCCACGAATGATGTCCAGCCACTTCTGCACATCGCTCTTGTGTCTGAACTTTGCCGCCTTGCCTGTGCCAGATGCCTCGAAGAACGCGTTGAGATCGAACTCATCAAACTCGCCGCCGCTGGCAATGGCCAGCAGTTCATCCGGCATCTGATAAGTCAACAGCCGCATTTGCGGCAGCGCAGCGTAGGGGTTGCGCTGACCCGGGTGCTGGACGGCGAAAGCCTCCTTTGCACGCTGCTCGTCGGTGTAGGTCCAGTTGAAGATCTGTTCTTCAATGAACTCGCCGGTCGCCAGCGCCTTGAACGGCGTGCCGGAGAGATAGAGGTAAGCCTTGGTCGTGATGGGCAGGAACTCGGTTTCCTTTTCCGAGAGTACGGTGAAGTCTTCGTTCATGTCCTCCAGGCCGGCGGCGTATTCGAGTTTGGCCTCCTTCGTGGCGACCGCCTCGTCCTCGCCCTCGAACAACTCCTTGGCGGTATCGCGCCAGGCGCCGAAGTGGTATTCGTCGAACACCACGAGGTCCCAGTTCACCGTGTGCAGCCACTCGTTCTTCGGCTTGATGTTCCCCGCCGCGTCGCGGCCGAGCAGATCCTGAAAGGAGCCGAAATAGACCACCGGCTTGTTGCGGTCGATCTGCGTCGGATCGCTGCCGGAAGATTTGGACAGGTATTGCCAGCCGTCAAAATCGACGTGCGAT
>JBGSKT010000542.1:0-1736 GCA_041741075.1 Lysobacterales bacterium | reverse complement strand
CGCGGCCACGGTCAAGCAGGTGGCGGCGCTGTGGCGGGCCGGCTCGGAACTGGTGCGGTTGACCGTCAACAACGCCGAGGCCGCGGCCGCGCTGCCGCGGATCGCGGACAAGCTGGCGCTGATCAATGTGCCGGTGCCGCTGATCGGAGATTTTCACTACAACGGCCACCAGTTGTTGCAAGCCGAACCGGCCGGAGCCCGGGTGCTGGCCAAGTACCGGATCAACCCAGGCAATGTCGGCTTCGGCCAGAAGCGCGACCGCCAGTTTGCCGAGATCATCGAAATCGCCCTGCGCGAAAACAAGCCGGTGCGAATCGGGGTGAACTGGGGCAGCCTGGACCAGTCGGTGCTGGCCACGATGATGGACCAGAACCACGCCCGCGCCGAGCCCTGGGACGCGGCCACGGTGATGCGCGAGGCGATGATCCATTCCGCGCTGGAATCTGCCGCACGCGCCGAGGCGCTGGGCATGAGCCGTGGCCAGATCGTATTGTCGTGCAAGGTCAGTGGCGTGCAAGACTTGATCGCGGTCTACCGGGCACTGGCCGCGCGTTCCAACCATGCCCTGCATCTCGGTCTGACCGAAGCCGGCATGGGCAGCAAGGGCATCGTCGCATCCTGTGCCGCGCTGGCCGTGTTGTTGCAGGAAGGCATCGGCGACACCATCCGCATTTCCCTGACCCCGGCACCGGGGGAGTCCCGCAGCAGCGAGGTAATCGTCGCCCAAGAGCTGTTGCAGACGCTCGGCCTGCGCGCATTCACCCCGCTGGTCACCGCCTGCCCGGGTTGCGGCCGCACCACCAGCAGCCTGTTCCAGGAGCTGGCGCAGTCGGTGCAGGCGCATGTGCGCGAGCGCATGCCGGAATGGCGGCTCGCCCACGACGGCGTCGAGAACCTGAGCCTGGCGGTGATGGGCTGCGTGGTCAACGGTCCCGGTGAGAGCAAGTTCGCCAACATCGGCATTTCCCTGCCGGGCACCGGCGAGGCGCCGGTGGCGCCGGTGTTCGTCGATGGCAAGAAGACCGTCACCCTGCGCGGCGAGCGCATTGCCGCCGAGTTCATCGAGATCATTGAAGCGTATGTCGGGCAACGGTTTGTGCGGCGATCTGCCACCGACGACCCGGCGGTTTCCGCGCCGGCAGCAACCACGGCGGCTTGACGGCCGCGCCTGCGCTGCCGGCCCGGGATCGCACCGGGCCGCGATGCGGGCGGCGGTATGGCAGCGTCCAGCTACAGTCTTGTCCTCCGATCGGTGCAGCAGTTAGCGAGGTGATGTCCTTGAGCAGCGACCGGAACCCGCATCCGCCGACAGCGCCGCAGCCGCTGGTGTTGATCGTCGACGACGAGGCGCCGATGCGCGCGGCCCTACGCCGCCTGTTACTCAGCGCCGACCTGGCGGCCGAGGCTTTTGATTGCGGTGACGCCCTGCTGGCTGCAGCGCCCTGGCAGCGCGGTGCGTGCATCCTGCTCGACATGAAGATGCCGGGCATGAGCGGGCTGGAAGTGCAGCGTGAACTGAATCGGCTCCAGGTCGAACTGCCGGTCATCTTCCTGACCGGGGCCGGCGACGTGCCGAAAGCGGTGGCGGCCATGCACGCCGGCGCCGCGGATTTCATCGAAAAGCCGTTCGACAATGGGCACTTGCTCGAGCGTGTCCGCCAGGCGATCGCCAGTCGCCAGCAGCAGCGCGAGCAAAGCGACGAACGCGGCGAGACCCGCCGCCGCCTGGCGCGTCT
>JBGSKT010000541.1:0-3985 GCA_041741075.1 Lysobacterales bacterium | reverse complement strand
GTGGCTGAGCCGCCGACCGCCGCATGTTGATCATCGGCATCGGCGGGCTTGCACTGGCCGATCATGAGCGCGCCTGGGTGCAGGCCGCGGCCGTGGTCGGGGTGATCTTGTTTACCCGCAATTACCGCGACCGCGAACAGTTGCGCGCCCTGGTCGGTGAAATCCGCCGGCTGCGACCCGGGCCGTTTCTGATTTGTGTCGACCAGGAAGGCGGCCCGGTGCAGCGCTTCCGCGCGGGTTTTAGCGAATTGCCGGCGCTGGCCCGGCTCGGCGAGCGTTACCAGATCGACGCAGCCGGCGCCCTGGCCCTGGCCGAGCAGCACGCCCGGCTGATGGCAAGCGAACTGCGAACGCTCGATATCGATCTCAGCTTCGCCCCGGTGGCCGATCTTGGCCGCGGCAATCGCGCCATCGGCGAGCGCGCCTTCGATGCCGATCCGGCGGTGGTTGCAGCCTTTGTCGCCGCCTATGTGCGCGGGCTGCATGCGGCCGGCATGGCCGCCACCCTGAAACACTTTCCCGGACACGGCTCGGTGCTCGCCGATACCCATTTCGACGCCGCTTGCGATCCACGTCCGGCCGTTGCCATCGAGCGCGAGGATGGCTACCCGTTTGCCGCCGGCATCGCCGCCGGCGCCGAGGCGGTGATGATGGCGCACGTCAGCTATCCCGAGGTGTGTGCCCAGCCGGCCGGCTATTCAACCGTCTGGATCAAACACATCCTGCGCACGCAGATGGGCTTTGCCGGCATCGTTTTCAGCGATGACATCGGCATGAAAGCCGCCGACACGGTCGGTGGCATAAAGCGACGCATCGATGCCCATTTGGCGGCCGGCTGCGAACTGGTGCTGGTGTGCGCGCCCGATCTGGTCGCAGAAGCCATCGCCGCCATGTCCGGACGCGACCCTTTCCCGGCCGAGCAGCTGCGCCCGCTGCTGGCACGACGCAGTGACCTGGCTGCCGATCCGGCCGCTGACCCACGCTGGCAAACCGCTGTCGCCGCTCTGGCCGAACTGTCACAGGAGCCACCCGCATGACCACCACCACCCTTGCTACTGCCCTGCAGAATTCCGATCTGCTGTTCGATCGCCAGCAACTGTTGCAGGCGATTGCGGCGATGGGCGGCGCCATCGATAGTGCCTATCAGGGTGCCGCCCAGCCGCCGGTGTTCCTGACCGTGATGAATGGCGGGCTGATCCTGGCCGGGCACCTGGCGCTCGCCTGCAAGACCGATTTTCTGTTCGATTACATCCATGCCACGCGTTATCGCAGCAGCACCCAGGGCTTCGACCTGGAATGGGTGAGCACGCCGCGCACGCCGATCACCGGCCGCGAGGTGCTGGTAGTCGACGACATTTTCGACGAGGGCCGTACCCTGGCCGCGATTGTCGCCTGGTGCAAGGAGCGCGGCGCCGCGCGGGTGCGCCTGGCGGTGCTGTGCGAAAAGGCCCACCAGCGTCGGGTGCCCCGGCTCAAGGCGGATTTTCTCGGCGTCACCGTGCCGGATCGCTACGTGTACGGCTTCGGTATGGATTTCGAGGAACAGGGCCGCAACCTCGACGGCATCTACGCGCTCAAGGAAGCCTGATGCAGATCGCGCTGGCGGTGATCGGCGGCAGCGGCCTGTACCGCTTCGACGGATTGCAGTCGGTACAGCGGCACGCGCTCGACACGCCTTACGGGGTGCCGTCCGCGGATCTGGTCAGCGGTCTGCTCGACGGCCAACGGCTGGCGTTTCTGGCCCGGCACGGAGAAGACCACTCGATCGCGCCGCACCGGGTCAATTACCGGGCCAATATCTACGCGCTACACGCGCTCGGCGCGCGCCGGCTGATCGCGGTCAACGCGGTCGGCGGAATCCGCGCCGATTCAGGCCCGCGCAAGCTGGTCGTGCCCGACCAGATCATCGATTACACGCACGGGCGGCTGTGCAGTTTCTGCGACGCCCCCGGGGCCAGGGTGGAACACGTCGATTTCACCACTCCCTACAGCGAGCCGCTGCGCCAGGCGTTGCTCGAGGCGGGACCGAGCTGCGGCATCGCTCTGGTCGATGGCGCTTGTTATGGCGCAGTCCAGGGTCCGCGCCTGGAGACCGCCGCCGAAGTACGCCGAATGCGCCAGGACGGCTGCGACCTGATTGGTATGACCGGCATGCCCGAGGCGGTACTGGCGCGCGAACTGGGCATGGAATACGCCAGTCTGGCCCTGGTCGCCAACTGGGCGGCGGGTCTCGAACCCGACGGCGAAGCGATTAGCGTCGAGGATATTTTCCGCATCCTGGCAGAATGCACGGCAAAGGTGCCGGACCTGATCCGGGCGGTGTTGGCGGCGGGGTAGGCTCTGCGTAGGAGCGACGCCTGCGTCGCGACCGGGCAACCGTTGCGCCAATCGCGACGCAGGCGTCGCTCCTACGACAGCGGTGCCGGCTCTGCGTAGGAGCGACGCCCGCGTCGCGACCGGGCTACTTCCGGTCTCCCGCTTCCCGACCCGGGCGGGCTACACTACTGCGGCCGCAGCGGCCGTCCGCTGGCGCGCTCGAATCGCGGTCCAGGGATGGATCGATCAAGGGAGCTCCCGCATGAGTGCCATTTATCAACGTCTGGGTCGGGATTTTCCCGTGCAGGTCGTGCCTGAAAAGGGCAGTGCCCAGGCCAGCCCGAAGGCGCTCGCGGACTGGTTGCAGAGTCTGCCGCTGGCCAATGGCCTGTCGGCGGCACGAACCCTGCTGCAGGCGGTGCAGCAGTTGAACGCCAGTCGCATGGACGGGATGCAGCGGCTGTCGGGACTGGAATTGCTGCGTCCGTCGGTGTCGCAGATGGTTGCGCAGATTGATCGTCAGGTGCTCGGATCGGCGTTCCCGCTGCCGCAGGCCAAGCAACAGCTCGGCATGCAGGCCTGCGATTTCCATGCCGCGCTGGCGCTCGGCTACCGTATCGCCGCGGTTGAGATCTGCCAGCCGGATGGCAAGGTCGGATTTCTCAAGGGCAAGACGGTAGCCAGCGCCCTGGTGCGAGCGGCCAGCCACTATGGCGAGCAATTGCTGCGCGGCTATCTGCTTTACAGCGTGCCGCAGACCGGGGTCTGGCAGCACCTGCACGATCTGTACCTATTTGGCCTGGAAGTCGGATTGCTGGACAAGGCGGTCGATGATCCCCTGCTCGGCAAGCTCGGGCTGAATTTGCAACAGGTATATGCGCACGCGGTGCTGTTGGCGCTGTGCAACCCGTTCCGTCTGTCGCAGAAGGAAATGGTCGATGCCTTCGCTGCCACCAGGATATGGGCCGCTGATTGTCGGGTGGAGCCGCGCGCCAATGCCAATGCCATCGGGCTCGCCATGGACCAGGACCGTGGCCCCGGCTATGTACCGGAAGACCGCGACTACGGTGCGCTGCCGGAATACAGTTTCGATGTGTCCGATCTGCTGCGCTCGATCGACCGCGACCTGACCCTCAGCACTGGCCTGGCCAGTGTGATCACCCTGCGCGCCAAGGGCGGGGCCCCGGTCAATCTGGCACCGGAGTTTGTGCAGCGCCTGCTGACTGCCTGGCGACCGGTCGCTGACCGGCATTTTTCGCGCCTGCCTGCCGGCCATTACCTGGATACCCTGGTCGGCCTGCACGGAATCCATTACCACCTGGCCGGGCTCACCGAATTCGAACAGTTCGTGCGCGACATTCGCGGGCCAGGCATCGTCATGACCGATCGCGACAAGAGCGCCTCGTGGATGACTGCGCTCGGCGAATCGGCGCGTCCGGTAGCGCTGCGTTCCAAGGTGCTCGACCAGGGCCTGGGCGGCTACCGTCTGGAATGGGGACAGGAAAGCGGCGCCAAGGCACGAATCGGCGAACTGGTCGGCCGGGCCGCGGTCGGCGACGACCGCGACCCCGAGCGCGAATGGATGATCGGGGTAATCCGCTGGCTGCGTTTCAGCGGCGATGGCCGGGTCCAGGCCGGGGTCGAATTGCTGGCCCGGGCGGCGGCGGCC
>JBGSKT010000540.1:0-1547 GCA_041741075.1 Lysobacterales bacterium | reverse complement strand
GGCGCGCTGCTGCGGGCACCGTGCTGGTCGTCGCCGCGAGCACCGCTTTCGGAGCCGCCCGGACGCCCGCCGAGCATCTGCATCTCATTGGCCACGATGTCGGTGGCGTAGCGTTCGATGCCTTCCTTGTCGGTGTACTTGTCGGTCTTCAGCCGGCCCTCGATGTACACCTGCGAGCCCTTGCGCAGATACTCGCCGGCAATTTCCGCCAGGCGGCCGAAGAATTTCACCCGGTGCCATTCGGTGTGCTCTTTCTTTTCCTGGGTCTGCTTGTCGGTCCACTGTTCGCTGGTCGCCACGCTGAGTGTGGTGATCGCCGCACCGCTGGTGGTGTAGCGCACGTCCGGGTCCTTGCCCACATTGCCGATCAGAATCACTTTGTTGATGCCGCGTGCCATGACTTTTTCCTTGGATGCCGGCAAGGCGCTTGCCGATGGCGGAAAGATTAGCACGCGTCCGCACCCCGCCCGAAACCGGCGAAATCTGAAATACCGCTAGGATATTTCGCAGCTTCCGCATGACCTGGATCAAGCACTTTCCCGACCGGAACCGCCTTGCCTCGTATAATGCGCACTCTTCCAGAACCGGTGAGCACCGTGACCGCAGTTCCGCAGATCGCCGCCGAATCGCTCGACTTCACCGGCGTACAGGCCCTGCTCCAGGCCGATATGGGCCAGGTCGATCGCCTGATCCGGCGGCGGCTGGGTTCGGACGTTCTGCTGGTCAACCAGGTCGCCGAGCATATCGTCAGCGCTGGCGGAAAACGCCTGCGGCCGATGCTGGTCTTGCTCGCCGCGCGCGCCACCGGCCACGTCGGCAGCGCGCAGTTGCAGGCGGCGGCGATCATCGAATTCATCCACACCGCGACCCTGCTGCACGACGACGTGGTCGATGAATCCGGCCTGCGTCGCGGTCGCAAAACCGCCAATGCCCTGTTCGGCAATGCCGCCAGCGTGCTGGTCGGCGACTATCTGTATTCGCGCGCCTTCCAGTTGATGGTCGAGCTGGACCGGATGCGGATCATGCAGGTGCTGGCCGACACCACCAATGCCATCGCCGAGGGCGAAGTGCTGCAATTGATGCACATCGGCAATCCGGATACCGACGAAGCCGCCTATCTCCAGGTGATCGAACGCAAGACCGCGGTGCTATTCGCCGCCGCCTGCCGGGTCGGCGCGATCCTCGCCGACGCCCCGGTGGCGGTGGAAAATGCCCTCGCCGACTACGGCATGGCGCTCGGTCAGGCGTTCCAGATCGCCGACGACGTGCTCGACTACGTGGCCGATGCCGAGTCCTTGGGTAAGAACATCGGCGACGACCTGGCCGAGGGCAAACCAACCCTGCCGCTGATCTACGCGCTCAAGCATGCCCCCGCGGATACCGCACAAGCCCTGCGCCGGGTGATCGAAACCGGCGGCCTGGAATCGCTGGACGGCGTGCTCGAAGCCATTCACGCCAGCGGCGCGGTCGCCTACGCGCAGTCCCGGGCGCGCGACTTCAGCGACCAGGCCCTGGCCGCAATGCAATCGCTGCCGGACTCCCCGGCC
>JBGSKT010000539.1:0-4843 GCA_041741075.1 Lysobacterales bacterium | reverse complement strand
CCGCGCTGGTCGAGACGCTGGCCATCGCCGCCGCCTGGAAACCCTTCTGCAGGAACGGAAACAGGTCGCCGCCCTCGGCCTTGGCCGCTGCGCGCAGGGCCAGTTCCTTCAATCCGCCGCCGGCCGGCAGCAGACCGACGCCGGCCTCGACCAGCCCGACATAGCTTTCCAGTGCCGCCACCGTACGCGCGCTGTGCATCTGGATCTCGCAGCCGCCACCCAGGGTCAGGCCGCGGATCGCCGCGACCACCGGCACCAGCGAATATTTGATGCGCATGGTGGTCTGTTGAAAGCGGTCGATCGAGGACTCGAACTCGTCGAGTTTGCCGGCCTGCAGCGCGCCCATCGCCGCGCTCAAGTCGGCACCGGCGCTGAAGTTGTCGCCGGCCTGCCAGATCACCAGCGCCTTGAAGCCACGCTCGGCTTCGTCGATGGCGCGCTGGATGGCTTCGAGCACGCCGCCGTTGACGGTATTCATCTTGGTCTTGAACGAGAGGATGCCGATGCCGTCGTTCTGGTGCCAGAAGCGCGCATCCGGGGTCTCGAACACGGTTTCGCCCGGGTGCGGCAGTTCGCCGAGCAGGGCATCCGGAAATAGCTGGCGCTGATACACCGGCAGTTTGGAGCGCGAACGGAAGGTGTTGTCGCGCGGTGCGTAGGAACCATGCGCGGCGTGTACCCCGGCGCGGGTCGGGTCGGTCGCCCAGGCTGGCAGCGTGGCTTCGCTCATGGTTTCGCCGGCCGCGATGTCGCCGGCGATGGCGGTGGCGATGGTTTTCCAGCCGGCTGCCTGCCAGGTTTCGAACGGGCCGGCGCTCCAGCCATAGCCCCAGCGGATGGCGAAATCGACATCGCGGGCATTGTCGGCGATCTCGGCCAGATGGTAGGCGGTGTAATGGAACAGATCGCGGAAGCAGGCCCACAGGAATTGCGCCTGCGGGTGGGTCGAGGTGCGCAACGCGGCCAGCTTCTCGGCCGGGTTCTTGATCTTCAGCACCGCCTCGATGTCGGGATCGACCTTGCCGGTCTGCGCCTTGTAACTGCCGCTGGCCAGATCCAGCACCAGGATATCGTTGCCGACTTTCTTGTAGATACCGGCCTTGGTCTTCTGCCCGAGCGCGCCTTGTTCGACCAGGCGCTTAAGCCAGTCCGGCGCCGCAAAATACTCGTGCCAGGGGTCGTCGGGCAGGGTATCGGCCATGGTCTTTATCACATGCGCCATGGTGTCCAGACCGACCACGTCGGCGGTCCGGTAGGTGGCACTCTTCGGTCGACCGATCGCCGGCCCGGTCAGCGCATCGACCACATCGAAGCTGAGACCAAAGCGTTTGGTGTGGTGCATGGTGCACAGCATCGAGAACACCCCGATGCGGTTGCCGATGAAGTTCGGGGTGTCCTTGGCGCGGACCACACCCTTGCCGAGCACGCTGGTCAGGAAGTTTTCCAGACCCTCGATGATCGCAGGCGCCGTGCCCCGGGTCGGGATCAGTTCGACCAGATGCATGTAGCGCGGCGGATTGAAGAAATGCACGCCGCAGAAGCGCGCGTGGCGCGAAACCGGCAAGGCATCGGCCAGACCATTGATGCTGAGTCCGGAGGTGTTGCTGGCGAGCACCGCGGATTCCTTGAGGTGCGGCTCAATCTTCAGGTACAGATCCCGCTTCCAGTCGGTGCGCTCGGCGATTGCCTCGATCACCAGATCGCAGTGAGCGAGCAAAGGCAGGTGCTGGTCGTAGTTGGCTGCCTGAATCTCGGCGGCAGCCGACTTTACCGCCAGCGGGCTCGGGCTCAGTTTGCCGAGATTGGCGATCGCCTTGTTGACGATGCCGTTTGGGTCGCCTTCTTTGGCGGCGAGGTCAAACAGGATTACTTCGACATTGGCGTTGGCCAGGTGGGCCGCGATCTGCGCGCCCATGACGCCCGCGCCGAGGACGGCGACGCGGCGGATAAGCAGGGGGGACTCGTGCATGGGAGCTTTCCTTTACGGGGACTGGGTGTTGGCGGTGGGCTGGTCGGTCGAGGCGGGTTGCCGGCGCCTCAGCGCGCGCGCAGCCCGGCAGCGGCGAAGCGGATGAATTGGGCGGCGGCGTGCCTGCGGTGGGCTTCCTCGGAGAGGCCAGCGGGCTTTTTTATCATGCCAAAATCGCTCATCGTGTAGGTCAGCGCGCCGCTGATGAAATCGAGCCGCCAGTACAGGTCTTCCTTGGGCAGGGCCGGCAGCAGGCCGAGCAGGGTACGGGCGAACTCCTTCAACACGTGGCCGTAGTTGTCGGAGACGAAGCGGCGCAGGCGCTGGTCCTGCTCGGCAAAGGCGCGGGCCAGCAGGCGGACGAAACTCTGCCCGCCGTGGCGGTCCTGGGCCAGCGACAGGGCCGGCGAGACGAAGGCATCGAGCACCGCTTCGATGGTCGGCGGACCCGCGGCCAGCACTTGTTCCAACGCCTGCATGCGCTGCGTGGTCAGCTCATCGAGCCGGCGCTTGAAAAGCTCGTTGATCAGGTTTTCCTTGGAACCGAAGTGGTAGTTCACCGCGGCCAGATTGACATTGGCGGTGGACGTCACCTGGCGCAGCGAAGCACCAGCAAACCCGGCCTTGGCAAACAGATACTCGGCCGCACTCAGGATGCGGTCCTTGGTAGAAAATGGCTGATTAATCAAAATGTTATTCTCAATACTTCAGGTGAAGTATCACCAAGAATCCGACCTTTTCATGCGGTCGTTTACGGTCGTGGTAATGCGCATCAAACAAGTGTTTGAATGCTAGCGCGATGGCCGCTTTGGGTCAATCGGGATCAGGAGTCGGGATCGGGAGTCGGGATCGGGAGTCGGGAGTCGAGAGTCGGGAGTCGGGAAGTGGGAAGCGACGTCGTCCCGGCGAACGCCGGGACCCAGTCCGGCAGACCACGACAAGCGTCGGGCCATCGTCATCGCCTTGGCCCAGGCCGGGCGCGGATGACTACCGTTACGGCGGTTCCAGACACTGGGTCCCGGCGTTCGCCGGGACGACGCCGGGTGCGGCGGGCAAATGGGCGGTTCATGCAAACCTCTTCACACCGGCCTGCTTTGCGGCCTTCTGCAAATCTTCATCGAGTGTGGCCAACGGCACGCCCAGCCTCAGGGCCAGTTCGAGGTAGGATGCGTCGTAAGCCGATAGCTTGTAGCGCCGCGCCAGATGCAGGGTGTCGGACAGCGCGTGGGCGGACGTGGCCGCGTCAACATCGATCTGCAGATCTTTCAGCATCTCAAGAAATGCCCCGCTCCGCGCTTGTGTCACCAAGGCCTTTGCTTCTGCCCTGGCAAGGACGTTTGCCACCTCCAGGCTCCACGTCGCCGGCACCTGGGCGCTGACCTCTTTCATCGCATCGAGCACCTGTCCCACATAGGCAAACTCCGGCGGTTTGCCATCGCCAAAGAACCAACGCATGGTCACCGACGTATCGAGGACGAAGCTCACCCGCGCCCCTCCTCGACGAGCGCCTTGATGTTTACGCCGCGCACCGGATCGGCGCGCATGAATGCCTTGAGTTTTTCGGCCGCCGCAACTTTGTCCTTGGTCCGTGCGCGCGCGCTGGGCACCAGATCCGCAATGGCCTCGCCGCGATTGGTGATGGTAAAACTCTTGCCGGTTTTGACCTGTCGCAGCAGTTCGGGCAGCTTCGTCTTCGCTGCATATGAACCAATTTCGATCTTCATAATTTTCTCCCGCTCGGCGCGCCGCATGTAGACTAGTATATAGACCAGTCTATTTACAGTCGATGACTCGGACCGAAGTCCTTGGCTGCCTTCGACGGGCCGATCCTATGGCCGCGGCTCGCTGTCGGCCGGCGGTTCGGTCGCCCATTGCAGGCGGCGGTGGTCGAAGTCGGGGTCGAGACTGGGCTTGATGATCTGGAAATACGGCGATACGTCGAAGTCCCTGGGGGCGAACAGGCTGTGGTGGCGGATGCGGTGGATTTCTTGCAGGCAGTGCGGGCAGTCGGGCAGGTCGGTGTTCTGTTGATGGATCTCGGGCAGCACCGGGTATTGGATCGACTGGAATGCGCTGGCGATCAGGGTTGAGCAGATCGCCCGGGTTGGGTCGCCGCTGCCCAGGGCCAGCAGCCGGCGCCGGAATCGCTGCGGTACTGGCGGCACCGGAAAAAAATATCGGGCCAGGTCGAACACGTTTTTCAGGTCGTATTGCTGGCCGAGCCGGGCGATCGCCTGGCCGGTGACCTGGCGAATCTCGGCCTCGTTCAGGCCGACCGGGCGGCAGATGCGGGTGTGCATGCCGTGAAACTCTGCAATGCCGACGCTGCGCACGCCGAGCACGCTGTCGGCTTCGACAAAACAATGCGCCGGGTCACCACCGGCCTCGGCCAGGTGCGCGCCGACATACAGGGCGGCGTGCGACCAGGTCGACTGGGTCAGATACTTGATAACGCCCGAGATGCGGTTGTTGCCCTCGACGAGCAGCACGTCGCCCGGCTGGATGATGGTCCGCAGGCGCTCAGGGTCACTCGGCGTAAACGGCTCGAACCCGATAGCTTCATGCTGAAGATACCGGGCAATCAGCTTTCCGACCGTGTCGAGCATGAAGCCCATGATCGTTCCCCAGCGGCTCGTTCTGGCCGCTTTTCTCCCCTGATATGTTGGTCAGAAGCATTTTCAATTTAGTTCATGCAACGATTGGGTAAAATAATCAAACGTTCACCATGAGGCGTTGCCGGAGCCCGTGCGATGGGGCAAGTTCTCGCGATGTTCTCGTTTTTGACGAATCCTCCTCGCTGCTTCGCAGATTTCCGGAAACCATGACATGAGATTTTCGCGCCGCGATTTCCTGGCCGCGTCGGTCGCAGCCATG
>JBGSKT010000538.1:0-1509 GCA_041741075.1 Lysobacterales bacterium | reverse complement strand
CTGCAACCGCCCCGGCACCGCAGGTATCCAATGCACTGACCCGGGCATCCCGACCCGGCCAGTGAGGTCTGCCATGCATGATTTGGTCGAAATGTTGGTTCCGATCACCCTGTTTCTGTGCATCGTCGCGATCATCAAGATCGTGGTCGATTCCCGCCTGCGCCGCCGCCTGGCCGAGACCCACGCCAGCGAAGACCTGATCCGGGCCATGTTGCAGGCCGACGAACAAAGCCGCAGCCTGTCTGCGCTCAAGTGGGGCATCGTGCTGACCGTGGTCGGCCTGGCCTTTGGCGTGATCGACGGGCTCAATCTGCGTTCCGACGACCCCGGCAGCTTCGGCCTGCTGATCGGTGCCGCCGGTGTCGGCATGCTCGGCTTCCACATGCTGAACACCCGCAAACGCTGAGGGAAGTGCCCGGCACGGGGCTGGCTCGGGCGAGGTAGCGTCCTGCCAGCGGACCCCCGGACCGCGCTAGGATGGCGCCATGCAGGATTCCATGGTCAGCACCACCTTTGAACTGCCCGGCTACCGGGTCGTGCGTAGCCTTGGCGTGGTCCGCGGCATCAGCGTGCGGTCGCGCTCGATCGTCGGCAACTTTCTCGGTGGCCTGCAAACCCTGGGGAACCTCTTGAAACCGTAGCGAGCGGCCCGAGTGCAAGGCGCACGGCGCGCAGGAACCGCAGTGTACATATGAGTACATGAGGATTCCGAGCACCGCGCAACGCAGCAATCGGGTCGCGCAGTAGGTTTCAAGAGGTTCCCCCTGTTCGGCGGCAACATCACCATCTACACGCATCTGTGCGAAACCGCCCGCGCCGAAACCTACCAGCTGATGTGCCGCCACGCCCACGCCCGGGGCGCCAACGCCATCATCGGCATGCGCTACGACCCCACCGAACTGATGGCCGGCCTCACCGAAGTGCTGTGCTACGGCACCGCCGTCCTGGTCGAAGCAGAGACACGCGGCACCCAGAGCTAGTGCGATTTGGGATGGTGGAGCGGATGGGGATCGAACCCACGACCTTCGCATTGCGAACGCGACGCTCTCCCGGCTGAGCTACCGCCCCACAGAAATCTGAACTCTGGCCGTTCCGGATGGCGGGCCAGGGGCGGGAATGATAGCGATGGCTGGTCGGGTTGCCAAGCGCGGCCGAATAGCGTGGCCGAATAGCGGCCGGCGTTGTGGGAGCGACGGCACGTCGCGACTGTCGCCTCGATAGCCCAGTCGCGACGTGCCGTCGCCCCCACAGAAGCACGGTCGAGGCGACGGTCGCGATCTGCCGTCGCTCCAACAGAAGCGCGGCTGCGGATCGCTTGGCATCTTCTGGCCGGGGAACTTGGGCATAATCAGCGATTGAGCAAGCACGGGTGGACTTCGGCTATGGGCGCATTCGCCTGGCAGGCGCTGGATCAGGACGGCCGCACCCGTACCGGGGTGGTGCAGGCCGAGACCGCGCGGGCGGCGCGGTCCCTGTTGCGCGAGAAGGGGTTGTCGCCACTCGAGGTGG
>JBGSKT010000537.1:0-4369 GCA_041741075.1 Lysobacterales bacterium | reverse complement strand
TCTCCCAGAGACCGAGACCTGGACCTACACCGCCAGCAACCAGATCGCCACCCACACCGATGCCGAGGGCAGCCGCAGCACGTTCGCGTATGACGCCCGCGATCGGGTGATCGAAGAAACCAACGGCGAGCAAGAAACCCGCCACTACGCCTACGACCCCAACGGCAACCGCACCGAAATCGACCTGCCGAACGGCGAGAGCTGGGCGCAGGCCTTCGATACGGCCAACCGCCTCACCCGGGTCACCAGCCCCGAGGGAACCGCCACCCGCTACACGTATCACCCCGATGACCAGCTTGCCACCATCACCGACGGCAACGGCCACGCGGTAACGCTGACTTCCGACGCCCTGGCCCGGATCACCCAGCGCGTCTATCCCGGCGGCATCGCCTTCGCGACCGCATACGACGGCGAGGGCAATGCCACACAAGACACCCGCCCGGACAGCGCGCATCTTGGCCAGACCGCAGCGGCACTGGCGCTGGCCGATGGCCTGCGCGCCGCCGGCTTCGCCGATCCACGTTTTCCTTTTCCGCCCAGCCCGCCTTGACTACCCGGCGATCCTGCCGCAAGCACCGGCCGCTGCATCCCTAAGCGGCCATCACCCCGCAACCGAGGAGCACACCATGGACCAACCCGCCGACGTCAATGCCGCGCCCGCCAACCCTCCCTTCGTCACCCTCGATATACGCGACCAGGCCGCCACCGGCGGCGACGGTTGGACCGACATTGAGGCCTGCGGCAGCACCTATTCGTACCGCTTCGATGGTGGCTCCGACAGCCACGGCAACGTGTCCGTGCACGGTCGTGGCGCCGTGCAGATTCTGGTCAAGCTCGCCGCCGGCCGGCGCTACGCGATCAGTCAGGTCGGCTTTGCCAACGATCCGGCGAACCAGCTGAGCAGCCCCAGCCACTCGCCCAATTCGGCGATCATCAAGG
Organism: Lysobacterales bacterium; assembly: GCA_041741075.1. GTDB lineage: Bacteria > Pseudomonadota > Gammaproteobacteria > Xanthomonadales > Ahniellaceae > 0-14-3-00-62-12. The sequence goes on along the minus strand of JBGSKT010000537.1, from coordinate 3,430 downwards.
ACAAGAACGACACGCCCATGGAAAGCGCCTACTATTCGATCACCGTCACCGACACCAGCAACCAGTGCGCCCTAGTCTGCGACCCGTACATTTCCAACAAATAACGACAGTGGTCGCCACCGCAACCAGCCTGTCACTACCCGCGCGCAGTACCGCCATCGGCTGGACTGCGCCCCCCTGCCGCCGCGCCTGCCAACATGACGCCGTCTGAATCCGTCGCGATCGCCCCGATCCATTTGACCATCGGCGTCACCGCGCATCGCCGCGTCGAACCGAGCCGGGAGCCGCTGGTCCGCCAGCGCGTGCGCGACTTTCTGATCCGCATGCAACACGCGTTTCCGGAGCTGCCGCTGCAACTGGTCTCGGCGCTGGCCGCAGGCGGCGACCAGCTGGTCGCCGAAGAGGCGTTGGCGCTCGGCATACCGGTATTGGCCCCGTTGCCGATGCCGCAGCACGAATACGAACGCGATTTCGAGGATGCCGGGGCGCTGATCCGCTTCCGCGAACTGCTCACCCACTGCCGGGTCCAGACCCTGCCGCTGATCGCCGGCGCCACCAACGAAGCCATCGCCGAGCGCGGCGCCAGCCGCGACCGCCAATATGCCCAGCTCGGCGTGTTCGTCTCCAGCCACTGCCAGATCCTGCTGGCACTTTGGGATGGTGAGCCCGCCACCGCCGTCGGTGGCACCGCCGACGTGGTGCATTTCCATCTGCACGAGCACATGCCGGCGCTGGGCTGGTCGGCGCCGACACCCAACCAGTTGGCCGAGGAAACCAACGATCTGGTCTACCACATGCCTTGCGTGCGCATCCCGGATGGCGTGGCGCGCGGCCAGCCGCCGCCGGAACCGCGCTGGTTGACCGCCAACCGCAGTTGGCCGGGCAGCGCCCCGATTCCCGAAGAATACCGGGTGGTATTCGCACAGATGCAGGCCTACAACCGCGACCTGCGCCGCCATAGCCGCACGATCGCGGCACGCAGCCGGGGTCTGCTTCCGGCCGGCCGCGACAGCTACCGCGCAACCCACCTGATGCACCAGCTCGATGCCCTGTACCGACAATCCGACTGGCTGGCGGTGCACTATCAACACCAGGTCCGCCGCAGCCAGCTCACCACCCATATTCTGGCGGTGGCGATGGGACTGTCTTTCATCGCCTATGACAATGTGCTCGCCGATTGGCGGCTGCTGTTGATTTTCCTGGCCTGCTTCGGGGTCGGCTGGCTGTACCACCAAATTGGCCAGCGGCGCGACTGGCACCGCAAGTACCTCGATTGCCGGGCGCTCGCCGAAGGCCTGCGGGTGCAGTTGTACTGGCACCTTTCCGGCGTGCGCGGCAACGACGAGATCCTGTTCGCCTACGACAGCTTCCTGCAGAAACAGGACGTGGAACTGGGCTGGATCCGCCACGTCATGCGTGGCGCCAGCCTGATCCACGACCGGCGTCGCGCGCCCGGGGCGGAGTTGCTGCCGTGGACGATCGACGATTGGGTTGGACGCGAACAAGATGGCACCGGACAACTTGGCTATTACGCGCGCAAATGCCGGCAATGCGAAGCACGCTACCGCCTCACCCGTCGCCTCGGCGGCATGGCGCTGCTCGGCGGTCTGGCGATCGCGGTGCTGTTGGCCGCATTGCACGACCGCCTGCCGGCCACGACCGCGAACTACCTGCTGGTACTGGTCGGCCTGCTGCCGCTGATCGCCGGGGTGCGCTCGGCTTATTCGCACAAGCAGGCCGAAAAGGAACTGATCCGGCAGTACCGCTTCATGATTGGCATTTTCACCCGCGCCCGCAAACGTCTGGATGAAGCGAACGACGACCAGCAACGCTGCGGCGTGCTCAAGGCACTGGGCGAGACCTGCCTGCAGGAACACACCGAATGGATTCTGATGCACCGCGAACGCCCGCTCGAACACAGCCAGTTGTAGCCAACGGCCGAAGCCGGTTTTGGGTTTGGCGATTTTCCGTAGGCAGCTCGGCAACGCTGGTGGCGTGGCTCCCGGTGTGGGGTGCCGGAGCCAAGCTTGGACAACCAAACGCTCGCCTGGACTACGATCTTCACCGGCTCCGAGCGCAGCCGCCAGCGTTACACTGGCCCACCCGCCGCCCTGGAACGGACGCATGGACCTGATCGTACGCAACGCCAATCTGGCCGATGGCCGGCGGGGCATCGACATCGGCATCGAGTCGGGACGGATCACCGCGCTGGCGCCCCGTCTCGACGCGGTCGCGACCGAACAGATCGACGCCAGCGGGCGTCTGGTCACGGCGCCGTTCGTGGATGCCCATTTCCACCTGGACTCGGCGCTGACCCTGGGCCAGCCGCGGTTCAATCAATCCGGCACCCTGCTCGAAGGCATCGCGCTGTGGGGCGAGCTGAAACCGCAATTGAACGCGGATGCACTGATCGCACGCGCGCTCGCCTACTGCGATCTGGCGGTGGCGCGCGGCCTGCTCGCGATCCGCAGCCACGTCGATATCTGCGACCAGCGCCTGCTCGCGGTCGATGCCCTGCTCGAAGTCAAACGCCGGGTCGCGCCCTATCTGGATCTGCAACTGGTCGCTTTCCCGCAGGATGGCTTCTACCGCTCGCCGAACGCCGAACAGAACCTGCTGCGCGCGCTCGATCGCGGCGTCGAGGTCGTCGGCGGCATCCCGCATTTCGAACGGACCATGGCCGAAGGTAGCGCCTCGGTCGCCCGCCTGTGCGAGATCGCCGCCGAGCGCGGCCTGCTGGTCGATATGCACTGCGACGAAACCGACGACCCGAACTCGCGCCACATCGAGACCCTGGCCGCCGAGACCGCACGCCGGGGCCTGGCCGGGCGCGTGGCCGGATCGCACCTGACCTCGATGCACTCGATGGACAATTACTACGTGTCCAAACTGCTGCCGCTGATCGCCGCGAGTGGGGTCGCCGCGATCGCCAATCCGCTGATCAACATCACCCTGCAGGGCCGCCACGACAGCTACCCGAAACGCCGCGGCCTGACCCGCATCCCGGAACTGATCGCGGCCGGAGTCGAAGTCGCCTTCGGTCACGACTGCGTGATGGACCCCTGGTATTCATTCGGCTCGGCCGACCTGCTCGATGTCGCGCATATGGCCGTACACGCCGCGCAAATGACCTCGCAGGCCGCGATCCGGCAGTGCTTCGACGCGGTCACCGTCAACGCTGCGCGCATCCTGCACCTGGACGGCTACGGCATCGCCCCCGGCTGCCGCGCCGACCTGGTGATCCTGCAGGCCGCCGACCCCTTCGAAGCGATCCGCCTGCGCGCCAACCGGCTCTGGGTCATCCGCAATGGCCGGGTAATCGCGCGTTCGGCACCGATCGCGAGCGAACTCGAACTGCCCGGTCGGCCGGCCGCACTGCGATTTGAATGCCCGGCCACGTTCAGCCCACCGGCATGACCCGGGCGAACGC
>JBGSKT010000536.1:0-4760 GCA_041741075.1 Lysobacterales bacterium | reverse complement strand
GCACCCGCTGCGGGCTGAGCACGCTCGGCGGACGCTCGCCATCCAGCGCCTGCGCCAGCCGTTCGGCCAGCACTTCCAGATGCGCGTGGTGATGAATGCAAAGACCGGGAGCCATGGCCGCCCCACTGTAGCGCGCTCGGCGGACCGACGGCAGAAGTCCTCCGACTTCCGGATGCGCTGGCGCTTGTCCAGCCTTCCGTCGCCCCGGCGTTCGCTCTTCCGTCGCCCCGGCGCAAGCCGGGGTCCAGTGCTTTTAACGGTTCCGCCGCATCCAGCACTGGGCCCCGGCGTTCGCCGGGGCGACGGTGGTTTCTGTCTTCTGTCTTCTGTCTTCTGTCTTCTGTCCTCTGTCCTCTGTCCTCTGAACCGGATGCGCTGGCGCTTATCTACCCTTCCGTCGCCCCGGCGCAAGCCGGGGTCCAGTGCTTTTGACGGTTCCGCCGCATCCAGCACTGGGCCCCGGCGTTCGCCGGGGCGACGGCTGCACTTCCCGACTCCCGACTCCCGACTCCCGACTCCCGCCTCCCAACTCCCGACTCTCCATTCCCGGCCGAGCAGCTGGTTTGACCTGGTCGGGCGCTGGGGCTATGGTGCCGTCCGGTCTGTTCGGTAGCTAACGTATGGCTTGGCAAGCACGGTTTCGCCGTCTGGGTGCATGGATGAGTTCGGTCGGACAGAGCGTCAAACGGCGGTTGGCGCCGGGCGCCGGGGCGGCCGCGGGTGTGAGTCTGGACCACCGGCATTGGCTGCTGGTCGCAGCGGTTGTGGGGCTGACGGTGCTCGCCCAGGCGATGCTGCCCAGCTCGGCTTCGGTGTTCGGCACTGATCGCAGCCACCGTTTGGTTCGCTTGCAGCTGCCGGACACGGCACGGGTTCCGATCGCGGCCCTGCCCGACCAACGACTGGCCCTGGTCGACGGTACCTATGTTGCACTCGGCGAGGCCGACCAGTAGGTATCGGCCCGGGTCGAGGGCGGCGAGACGCTGACCCAGGTCTTCGCCCGGCACGGAATCTCCACCGCGCAATGTCTGGCCCTGCTCGGCAAGACCCGGCACCGCAACAGCCTGATCCGACTGCTGCCGGGTGAACGCATCGGCCTGCGCCGCAGCGCCGACCACCGGCTCGCCAGTCTCCAGTTCGACGATGACCAGGGTGGGCGCCTGCAACTCGATATTTCAGCCGATGGCAGCGTCACCGAACGCGCCATTGGCGGTGCCGTGGAAACCCGGGTGCGCATGGCCGCGGGCACTATCGAGGGCTCGCTGTTCGGCGCCGCCGATCACGCCGGCATCAGCGACGGCACCGTGCTGGCGATGGCCAAGGTATTCGCCTACGACATCGACTTCGCCCAGGATCTGCGCGTCGGCGATCGTTTTTCTCTGGTCTATGAAGAGCGCTACCGCGATGGTGAGCGTATCAGCGGCGGCGACATTCTCGCGGCCAGCTTCGTCAACCGCGGCAAACGTTTCGATGCACTGCGCTTCACCGCGCCCGGTAGCGGTCGCGCCGAGTATTACGACCACCAGGGCCGCATCCTGCGCAAGGCCTTCATCCGCACCCCGGTCGCATTCACCCGGATCAGTTCGCGCTTTTCGAGCGGCCGCAAGCACCCGATCCTGGGCCGCATCCGCGCCCACCAGGGGGTGGATTACGCCGCGCCGCGGGGCACGCCGGTGATCGCCGCTGCCGATGGCCGCATCGCTTCGGCCGGTTGGCAGGGCGGATACGGCAATGCGATCGTGATCGACCATGGCCGCGGCCAGAGCACCCTGTATGGTCACCTGTCGCGTTTTGCCAAAGGCAGCCGTCGTGGCGCCCGCATCAGCCAGGGCACGGTGATCGGCTATGTCGGCATGACCGGGCTGGCGACCGGCCCACATCTGCACTACGAGTTCCGCTTGAATGGCGTGCACCGCGACCCGCTGACGGTGACCATGCCACCGCCGCAACCGCTGCTGGCAAGCCTGATGCCGAAGTTCCGCCAGGCCACCCAGACCTACGCCGATCAGCTGAGCCTGGCTGAATCACGTTTCGCCCATCTGGCCGCGCGCTAGGTCGGTGTGCCGGCGGACGCGCTCTATCTTGGGCTGATTTCCGGCACCAGTGTCGACGCGATCGATGCCGCGCTGCTGCGCTTTGATCCGCACCCGGTGCTGCTCGCCAGCCTGAGCTTTCCCTATCCGGAAGCGCTGCGCCGGGACCTGCTCGCGGTCAACCTTGGCGACGGGCACTTGCATCTGGCCGAACTCGGTGCGCTCGACGTGCAGGTCGGCGAACAGTTCGCCGCCGCTGCGCTGGCGCTGCTCGAAGCTGCCGGTGTCGCGCGATCGGCGATTCGCGCGATCGGATCGCACGGCCAGACGCTGTGGCACGCGCCACGCGCGACCCACCCGAATACCCTGCAAATCGGCGATCCAAACGTGATCGCCGAGCTAAGCGGGATCGACACCGTGGCGGATTTCCGGCGCCGCGATCTCGCCGCTGGCGGCGAGGGCGCACCGCTCGCGTCCGGTTTTCATGCCGCCTTCCTGGCCGATCCGAAGGAAACGCGTGCAGTGCTCAATTTGGGCGGCATCGCCAATCTGACCCTGCTGCGGCCCGGCCAGCCGGTACTCGGATTCGATACCGGCCCGGCCAACAGCCTGCTCGACGCCTGGACCCTGCGTCATCTTGGCCACCGTCACGATCGGGACGGCGCCTTCGCGTCCAGTGGCCGGGTCGATGCCGAACTGCTGGCGCGCTGCCTGGACGAGCCCTATTTTGCGCGCCCGGCGCCAAAGAGCACCGGCCGCGATCTGTTCAAACTGGACTGGCTGGATCGGCGCCTGCACGGACGGGTGCTGGCGCCGGCCGACGTGCAGGCGACGCTAATCGCCTTGAGCGCGGCCAGCGTATCCCAAGCCCTGCGTCGTGAAGCCGCGGACAGCGTGCGCGTGCTCGCCTGCGGCGGCGGCGTACACAACCCGGTACTGATGGCGGCGCTGGCACAGCAACTGGCGCCGGCCACGCTGGACAGCACCGCCGCGTTCGGCATCGATCCGGATTTCCTGGAAGCCATGGCCTTCGCCTGGCTGGCGCGCGAACGCATCGAAGGTCGCCCCGGCAACCTGCCCGCGGTCACCGGCGCGCACGGACTGCGGCCGTTGGGCGGGATTTATCGGGCCTGAGCAGTGCCTTCGGCAGCGGTCTCAGATCACGCCAACGACCAGTAACAATGCCCGATCCACCAACTTCATCTTCTCGGCATCGAGACGACCAAAGGACTCGCCGATCCGGTCGCGCGGCAACGTCGAAAGTTTGTCCACCATGACCTGCGACAGCGTGCGCAAACCATTGGCGGGATTCGGCTCCACGGTCACGCGAACTGCGGCATCGCGCAGCTCGCTGGTCACTGGGCAGAGCACCACGCTCTGCAAATCCGTCAACAGGTCCGACTGGACGATCAAGGCCGGTCGCGGTTTGCCATAGTCGCCTTGCAGAGAAACCGTTACCAGATCGCCTCGTTGTGTCATCCCCAACCCTCGACATGGGCTGCGGCGGCTTCCGTGAAGCGCAAAACGTCGGTTTCGGCTGGGTCGCCATTGAGGTTCTGGCACTGCTGGCGCACTTGCGCTACGAACTCAGGCGACCGCGTGTCGGGTACCCAAAACTGGACCGGCCGCAGGCCCGCGGCGCGCATCCGCTCACGGTGGCGGGCTACTTTGCCGGAGGATTCGTGGTTCGATGGCATTCGCTACCCTCCGCTGGTGTCACATGTCCGGTTGCATGATACCTGCGCTTGCAACCCTGGCGCAACGCCTTCTTGTAGCCGCGTAGCCGATCTCCCGGATGACCGGCTCGGCTGTTGAGGCTTTGCGGTTGAAAAGCGCTTCCACCATGTTCTGTGCTATAGTGCACTATACGTACAACGTATGTAGGAGAGGCGGATGCACAAGCGGATGACCATCACTTTGGATGAAGCGGTGTACGAGGGCTTGAACAGGACGATCGGCAAGCGGCGCATGAGTCAGTTCATCGAGGACTTGCTACGCCCTCTTGTGCTGGATACCTCGCTCGATGATGGGTATCGAGCGATGGCTGCCGACCAAGCGCGTGAATCGGAGGCAGAGGACTGGTGCAATTCCTTGGCAAAGGACATGGCCAATGAAACGCGGTGAGGTCTGGTGGGTTGAATTCGACCCTTCCGTGGGAAGCGAGATTCGCAAAAAACGCCCCGCTGTGATCGTGAGCAACGACGCGGCCAACCGCAATCTGGCACGGGTGGTGGTCGTGCCGCTGACCAGCAACACCGGGCGGCAATACCCCAGCGAAGCGGTGGTGACGGTGGGCGGACAGAGCAGCAAGGCGATGGCCGATCAAATTATGGCGGCCGACAAGTCACGATTGAGAAGCCAGCTTGGCGAACTATCCAAGGCCGATGTGCTGGCCGTCGAAGATGCGATCAAGGTCCACTTGGCGTTGCCGAGGTAACGATCAGGTTATTTTTGCGCGCCACCTGGCAGCCAATCGGACTTCAGGAAGATGGTCTACTGCCGACCGGCTGCTAGGACGCTCGCCGCTACAGCCAGCCCTGCTGGCGGGCCAGCCGCCAGGCTTCGATACGGTTACTGGCGCCGAGCTTGCCGATCGCCTCGGACAGATAATTGCGGACGGTGCCGTGGCTGAGCGATAGCCGCCGGCCGATCTCGGCTGCGCCCATGCCCTCGCCGGCCAGACGCAGCACTTCGCGCTCGCGGTCGCTGAGCGGGTCGGCCTCGCCC
>JBGSKT010000535.1:0-1671 GCA_041741075.1 Lysobacterales bacterium | reverse complement strand
CCCAGCGCACGAACAGGTCGCGGCCCTGGCGGTCGAGATCGGTCAGCGCCAATCGGCACACTCCGCCCTTGGCGGTCGCGCCGATCCGCGCCATCTCCATCAGGCTGTCCCACAGCCGCTGGCCATTCACCGCCAGCGGTTTCTCATTGATCTGCACTTGCGCGTTCATGCCCCCTCCTCCCACCATGAACGCAAAAGAGTAGCGCAATTTCCCGCTCAGGCAATCGGCACACGGCGGCCGCAGACCGGCCGCGCAGCAATCGCCACCCGGGTCGATGCGCTGCCGCCGCCGGCCGGTTTTCGATCCGGGCGCCGGCCAGTGGCCGGAAAAATCTTTTGCCCATCGCCCGCGCCCGGCCGATAAACTGCGCCCTGCCCACCACGACCGGAGCGCCCGCGTGAACGACCTATTTCTCGGCAAGGGTGAGCAGCCAGTGCACCTGCTCGCCCGCTATGGCAACCGCCATGGCCTGATCGCGGGTGCCACCGGCACCGGCAAGTCGGTTTCGTTGATGGTCTTGGCCGAGGGCTTCTCGCGGCTCGGCGTGCCGGTGTTTCTGGCCGATGTGAAAGGCGATCTGGCCGGCCTGAGCCAGGCTGCGGTGCCAAATGACAAGCTCAATGCGCGCATCGCCAGAATCGCCATGACCAATTGGCAGGCGGCGGCCAATCCGGTGGTGTTCTGGGACATCTACGGCAACCAGGGCCACCCGATGCGGACCACGGTGTCCGAGATCGGCCCGGATCTGTTGAGTCGCCTGCTGGAATTGAACGACACCCAGGAAGGCGTGATCCAGGTCGCCTTCAAAGTCGCCGACGACAATGGCCTGTTGCTGCTCGATTTGGATGATCTACGCGCCATGCTCGGCTATGTCGGCGAGCATGCCCGGGACATCTCGACCCGCTACGGTCTGGTCGCACCGCAGTCGATCGGCGCGATCCAGCGCGCCCTGCTCCAGCTCGAAAACCAGGGCGGCGGCAAGTTCTTTGGCGAACCGGCACTGGATCTGGCCGACTTCATGCGCACTGACCTGTCCGGACGCGGCATCATCAATGTGCTCGCCGCCGACCAGCTGATCCTGAAGCCCAGGGTGTATACGAGCTTCCTGCTGTGGATGCTGTCGGAGCTGTTCGAGAACCTGCCCGAAGTCGGCGATGTCGATCGACCGCGCCTGGTGTTCTTCTTCGACGAGGCGCACCTGTTGTTTGCCGATGCGCCACCGGCGCTCAGGCAAAGGGTGGAACAGGTGGTGCGCCTGATCCGCTCCAAGGGCGTCGGCATCTATTTCATTTCGCAACTGCCGGATGATGTCCCCGACGCGATCCTCAGCCAGCTCGGCAACCGCGTGCAGCACGCCCTGCGCGCCTTCACCCCGCGCGACCAGAAGGCGGTCAAGGTCGCCGCCGAGACCTTCCCGCCCAACCCGCGCTTCCGTGTCACCGAAGCGATCACCCAGCTCGGCGTCGGCGAGGCCCTGGTCACCACATTGCAGGAAGGCGGCGTGCCGCTGCCAGTCGAACGCACCCTGATGGCGCCACCGCGCAGCCGCATCGGAACGATCAGCGACGAAGAACGCGCCCAGGTGCGCGCGCGTTCGCCGGTTGGCGGCAAGTACGACACCGCGGTCAACCGCGAGTCGGCCTACGAACGCCTGAACCAGCGCGCCGCCG
>JBGSKT010000534.1:0-5683 GCA_041741075.1 Lysobacterales bacterium | reverse complement strand
CGGTCGCTGCTGCGGATTCGGCGCGCGCCATCTGGTCGCGTTGCGCCAGCCAGTCGCTGTAGCCGCCGACGTATTCGCCGATGCGGCCATCGCCCTCCAGCACCAGGGTGCTGGTCACCACGTTGTCGATGAAGGCGCGATCGTGGGATACCAGGATCAGGGTGCCGCTGTAGCCAGCGAGCAGTTCTTCCAGCAGGTCCAGGGTTTCGATATCCAGGTCGTTGGTCGGTTCGTCCATCACCAGCAAGTTGGACGGCCGCGCCAGCAGCTTGGCCAGCAGCAGGCGGTTGCGTTCGCCACCGGATAGTGCCGAGATCGGCGCGCGCGCCCGGTCCGGGGCGAACAGGAACTCCTGAAGGTAGCCGAGCACATGCTTGTGCACGCCATTGATCTCGATCGTGTCGCTGCCGCCGCCGACGTTTTCGATCGCGCTCCAGTCATCGCGCAGTTCGCTGCGGTGCTGGTCGAAGAACACCGCGTCGAGCTGGGTGCCGCGCCTGACTTCGCCCGACTGGGGCTGTAGATCGCCGAGCAGCAATTTGATCAGGGTGGTCTTGCCGGAGCCGTTCGGACCGATGATGCCGATGCGGTCGCCGCGCTGGATGACCGTGGAAAAATCGCGCACGATGACCTGGTCGGCGTAAGCGAAGCTGATCGCACGGGCCTCGATCACGCGCTTGCCGCTGGCACTGCTCTGCGCCGCTTCCATGCGCACGTTGCCGGTCAATTGCCGGCGCGCGGCAAACTGCCGACGCAGCTCCTTGAGCGCGCGCACCCGGCCCTCGTTGCGGGTGCGCCTGGCCTTGATGCCCTGGCGGATCCAGATTTCTTCCTGCGCCAGCTTTTTGTCAAAGCGCGCACTGGCTTCGGATTCGGCGTGCAGTCGTTCTTCGCGGCGGCGCAGGTAGTTGTCGTAGTCGCCGGGCCAACTGCTGACCTGGCCGCGGTCGATCTCGATGATGCGGGTGGCGAGCGCGCGCAGAAAGCTGCGGTCGTGGGTGACGAACACCACACAGCCGGCAAAGGATTTGAGGAAGGTCTCCAGCCAGTCGATGGCTTCGATATCGAGGTGGTTGGTCGGCTCATCGAGCAGCAGCACGTCTGGCCCCAGCACCAGCGCCTGGGCCAGCAGAATGCGCCGCTTCATGCCGCCCGACTGCGCTTCAAAGCGCTCCTCGGCCGGCAGTTGCAGACGCTCGATCACCTGGTCCACGCGCTGATCCAGGCTCCAGGCATGGGCCGCATCGACCCGCTCCTGGGCGGCGGACAGGCGCAGCGGATCGATGATCTCGGCGTGCGCCTGGTGGTGATAGTCGGCGAGCAATCGACCCATCTCGCCCAGCGCCGAGGCGACCACATCCCAGACGCTGCCCACGGTCGCCGCCGGTACTTCTTGGGCCAGTCGCGCGACCTTGGTACCGGCCTGCAGTCGCACCTCGCCATCCTCGGGCCGCAGTTCTCCGTCAAGCAATTTCAACAGGGTGGATTTGCCGGCGCCATTGCGGCCGACGATGCAGACCCGCTCGCCGACCTCCAGCGCGAAGCTGACCTTGTCCAGCAACAAGGGCCCGCCGACGCTGTAATCGACCTGGTTCAGGGTTATCAGGGGCATCGGCGGTCCACACGCAAAGGGCGGGCATTGTCGCCGATCGCGGCCGGCGGGTGCGCGCAGCGGTCAACAAAGCCTGCTTCAGACATGGCCGGGTTCGCCAAAATCGCGCGGGCGCAGTCCGCTGATCCATAAACCCGTGGCGTAGGCGAGCGCGCCGGCAACCACGGTGAACAGCAGCCAGCCAATCCGCGACAGCCAGTGCATGGCCATGAAATCACCGGCCCGGAGCCGTAACGCCACGACCGCCAGGGCCAGCAGCAGGCAGCCACCGAGAATCCGCAGCAGCAACCGTCCCCAGCCCGGCGCGGGGCGATAGATGGCCAGCAGGCGCAGGCGCCGCCACAGCAGCCAGGCATTGAAGTTGCCGGCCAGGGCGGTGGCAAGCGCAATGCCGGCGTGCGCCATCGGCACCTGGTACCACTTGAGCGGCAGCACCAGCAGGATGGTCAGCAACACATTGACGAACACCGTTGCCATCGCAGCCCGCATCGGCGTCTTGGTGTCCTGGCGCGAATAGAACGCCGGCAGCAGCACCTTGCTCAGCATGAAGGCGGGCACGCCCAGGCTCATCGCAGTAATCGCCCAGGCGGTCATCCGGGCGTCGATCGGGCGAAAGCGGCCGTGACCAAACAGCGTGGCGGTCAATGGTTCGGCCAACAGCGCCAGGCCGAGCGCCGCCGGAATGCCGACCACTACGGTGAGTTTCAAACCCCAGTCCAGCGCCCGGCCAAAGCCTTCGGTGTCGGTATCGGCGTGACGCCGCGCCAGGTGCGGCAGGATCACCGTGCCGATCGCCACGCCGAACAGGCCGAGCGGAAATTCGACCAGGCGGTCCGAGTAGTACAGCCAGCTCTGCGCTTCGACTACCAGCATGGCGGCGAACATGGTGCCGACCAGCAGGTTGACCTGGGCCACCGAGGACGAAAACACCGTTGGCAGCATCAGCGAAAAAACCCGGCGCACCCCCGGATGGTGCAGAGAAAGCCGCAGCCGCGGACGCACGCCGAGCCGGCCCAGGGCCGGCCACAGCAGCATCAGCTGCAGCAGACCGGCGGCGCACACGCCCCAGGCCAATGCCTTCTCGGGCACCGCGAAATAGCGGGCGAACACCAGCATCGCCACGATCACCGCCAGGTTGTGCAGCACCGGCGCAAACGCCGGCAGCGCGAAGCGGCGAAAACTGTTCAGCACCGACCCGGCCAACGCCGTCATCGAAATAAAGGCAAGGTAGGGGAAGGTGATACGCAGCATGTCGGCGACCAGGGCTACCTGGTCCGAGCCACGCACCGACAGCACCAGAAAGAGTTTGGCGATCAGCGGTGCGGCCAGCATGCCGAGGCCGGTGACGATCAGCACCGTGGCCAGCAAGGCGCCGCTGACGTGGTCGATGAAATCCTGCAGGGCGGCCTGGTCGCCTTTCTGGCGCAGTTCCGACAACACCGGCACGAACGCCGAAGCGAACGAGCCTTCAGCAAAGATGCGGCGCAGATAGTTCGGGATGCGGTAGGCGACCACGAAGGCGCTGACCGCCGGCCCGGCCCCGAACAGCTTGGCCTGCAGCGTATCGCGGGCGAAGCCGGCCAGCCGTGAAAGCAGGGTGAAGGCGCTGAAGGTGAGGGTCGATTGCAGCAGTTTCATGGGCGGGCAGTGTGGCGCAGCGGCAAGGGCCAAACCCGACCGTTTGCTGGCCATTGTTGGGCACTCGGCGGCGCACATTGACTGCACCGCCAAGTGCGTTGATAATAGCCGGCTGATCGCTTACCCATTCAATACCCCGATTCCGGAGTCCCCCCTGTGGCAAATATCAAATCCGCCAAAAAACGCGCCCGTACCTCGGAAAAAGCGCGCCTGCAAAACAACAGCCAGCGCTCGATGGTCCGTTCCGCGATCAAGAAGGTGGTGCGTGCGATCGAAGCCGGCGACAAGACCGCCGCACAGACTGCCTACGTCACCGCCGAGCCGCTGCTGGACCGTTTCGGCGGCCGTGGCCTGATCCACAAGAACAAGGCGTCGCGGCACAAGAGCCGACTGACCGCCGCGATCCGCGCGATCCAGTAAGCGCCGCCCGACCCGATCAAAAAAGCCGACCCAGGTCGGCTTTTTTGTTGCCGGAAAACCCGACATCACGACAACGCGCCCGGTTCCGTCTCGCGCCGCTCGGCGTCCAGAAAGGCCATTGCCCGGCGGCATACGATCTCGGTGCCCTCGCCGCTCACCGCCGACACCGCAAACCAGGGCTTGCGGCCCCAGCGCAGGCGCTTGACGATATCGGCGACGCGCGCCTCGCGCTCGTCCGGTGGCAGCAGGTCGATCTTGTTCAGCACCAACCAGCGCGGCCGTTTGGCCAGCGCCGCGTCGAACTTCTTCAGTTCTCGCTCGATCGTCCGAACCTCGGCGACTGGGTCGATGGCGATATCCATCGGCGCAATATCGACCACATGCAGCAGCAGGCTGGTGCGCGACACGTGCTTCAGGAACTGGATGCCCAGGCCGGCGCCTTCGGCCGCGCCTTCGATCACTCCGGGAATGTCGGCGATCACGAAGCTCTGGTCGCGCGCCACCGAGACCACGCCGAGATTGGGATAGAGCGTGGTGAACGGGTAGTCGGCGACCTTGGGCGTCGCTGCCGAGACCGCGCGGATGAAGGTCGATTTGCCGGCGTTGGGGAAGCCAAGCAGACCAACATCGGCGAGCAGCTTCAGTTCCAGCCGGATCAGTCGCTCCTCGCCGGAGGTGCCCGGGGTGGCGCGGCTCGGCGCGCGGTTGGTCGAACTTTTGAAATTGACATTGCCCGCGCCGCCGTGGCCGCCGCGGGCGACCAGCACGCGCTGGCCGTCCTGGACCAGATCGCCGATCACTTCGTCGGTGGCGACATTGCTGATCACGGTACCGACCGGCACCCGGATCACGCAGTTGTCGCCTCGCGCACCGGTCATCTGCCGGCCCATGCCGTTCTGGCCGCGGACCGCGCGGAAACTGCGCTGATGGCGGAAGTCGATCAGGGTATTCAGATTGTTGTCGGCGACCACAAAGACATCGCCGCCGTCACCGCCGTTGCCACCATCGGGGCCGCCTTGCGGGATGAATTTCTCGCGACGAAAACTGACCGCGCCATTGCCGCCATTGCCGGCCGCGACCTCGATTTCTGCTTCGTCGACAAATTTCATGAACTGGATTTATCCGATTGAAACGAAAAGCCCCGCACGCGGCGGGGCTTTGCGGTACTGCATCAGAACACGGCTCAGCCGTTGCTGACGCTGACTGTGCGGCGTCCGCCATTCGGGCCCTTGACCGCGAACTCGACCTTGCCATCGGCCAGCGCGAACAGGGTATGGTCGCGACCCATGCCGACATTGGTGCCCGGATGGAACTCGGTACCGCGCTGCCGCACGATGATGTTGCCGGCGTTGATCGCCTGGCCACCGTAGATCTTGACGCCCAGGTACTTGGGGTTGGAATCGCGGCCGTTACGGGTGGAACCGCCTGCCTTTTTGTGTGCCATGCTTGCTCTCCTTCAGGATGCGGATGCCAGTGCCCTCAGGCCTTGGCAATACCCGTGATCTGGATTTCGGTGTAGTGCTGACGGTGACCCATCTGCTTGCGGTGATGCTTGCGCCGACGGAACTTGACGATCTTGATCTTGTCGGCTCGACCGTGGCCCTTGACCGTGGCGCTGACGCTGGCGCCGGCAACGGTCGGCTGACCGACCACAACCGACTCGCCATCGCCGAGCAACAGCACTTGGTCAAAAGTGACCGTTGCGCCCGCCTCCGCTTCCAGCAACTCAACCCGCAGGGTCTCGCCCTGCATGACACGGTACTGCTTACCGCCGCTAATCATGACTGCGTACATGGTGAAACCTCATCTAGTAGTTATTCTGAGAAAAACTGACCGCAACGCGCGGGAGGCCTCAAACCGCCAGCCAGCCCAGCGCCAATCGTCACAGATCAGCCGCGGGATTCTAGTGGACCGGAGATTTCTGGTCAAGTTTGATCGGAGGCACTGATCGGAAGCGCGATCGAAAGCCGTTGCCAACAGATGTCGGAGTATCCGCGGAGCAGGGACGGCGGC
>JBGSKT010000533.1:0-2335 GCA_041741075.1 Lysobacterales bacterium | reverse complement strand
CTGCACCCGGAGGCTGAGCTGCGCCTCGGTGCAATCGTCGAACCGGGCGCGGTGGTGATCGCGGTTGGCCCCGAGGGCGGCTTCTCCGAACGCGATCTGGCCCTGCTCGATGCGGCCGGATTCCGTCGCATCGGCCTCGGCCCACGCGTGCTCCGCACCGAAACCGCCGGCCCGGCAATGATCGCCGCGCTGCACGCACGCTTCGGCGATTTTGTTTGAGACCAGCAGCGACCGCCCCTTTTCCCCGGATTGCGCTACGCTTCATCCGGGCTACTTTTTGCGACTTTCCCCAGCCGAGGAACGACCCATGTCCAAGCTACGCGCCGGCCTGATCCAGATGGGCCTGAAGGCGTCCACCGACGCCGATCCCGAGACGATTCGCCAGGCCATGATCGCCGCCCACCTGCCGCTGATCGATGCGGGCGGTGCCGCCGGTGTGCAGGTGCTGTGCTTCCAGGAAGTGTTCACCCAGCCGTATTTCTGCCCCAGCCAGGACGCGCGCTGGTACCAGAGCGCCGAGGCGATCCCGGACGGCCCGACCACGCAGTTGCTGCAAACCTACGCGGCCCGCTACCAGATGGTGATCGTGGTGCCGATCTACGAGCGCGACGCGGTCAGCGGCGTGTACTACAACACCGCCGCGGTGATCGATGCCGACGGCAAGTACCTGGGCAAATACCGCAAGACCCACATCCCGCAGGTGGCCGGGTTCTGGGAGAAGTTCTTCTTCAAACCCGGTGCCTCGCACTGGCCGGTATTCAACACCCGCTACTGCAAGCTCGGCGTCTATATCTGCTACGACCGTCACTTCCCGGAAGGCTGGCGCGCGCTGGCACTGAACGGCGCCGAATACATCGTCAATCCGTCGGCGACCGTGGCCGGACTGTCCGAATATCTGTGGAAGCTGGAGCAGCCGGCGGCGGCGGTAGCCAACGGCTGCTTCATCGGCGCGATCAACCGGGTCGGCACCGAGGCGCCATGGAACATCGGCGAGTTCTACGGCCAAAGCTATTTCGTCAACCCGCGCGGCCAGATCGAAAAGATCGCCAGCCGCGACCAGGATGAACTGATCGTGCACGATCTGGACCTGGAAATGGTGCGCACGGTGCGCAACACCTGGCAGTTCTTCCGCGACCGCCGCCCGGAAACCTACACCCGCCTGACCGACCCCGAATGAGTGGCTGCGGGAGCGACGGATAGGCACCGCGGCGACGGAAGTAGGGTGGATAAGCGCAGCGCATCCGGTCCAGACGACAGAGGACAGAAGACAGAAGACTGAAGTAGGGTGGATAAGCGCAGCGCATCCACCAGGCCGGTACCAATCACCTAACGAAAACGCGACTCAGGCCGCTGCCTGGTACATCCCGATCCGCCGCAGTTTTTCGTAGCGCTGGGTGAGCAACACATCGACATCGAGCTTTTCCAGCTCGGCAAGCTCGTCCAGCAACAACTGGCGGATGCGGTCGGCGGTGTCCTTGGGATCGCGGTGGGCGCCGCCCAGGGGTTCCGGCACGAGCTGGTCGATCAGCCCGAATTCCAGCAGGCGATTGGCGGTCAGGCCCATCGCGTCGGCGGCGTCGCGGGCCTTGTCGGCGCTCTTCCACAGAATCGAGGCACAGCCCTCCGGGGTGATCACCGAATAGGTCGAATACTGCAACATCAAGGTGCGGTCGCCGACGCCGATGGCGAGCGCGCCACCGGAACCGCCCTCGCCGATCACCGTGCACAGGATCGGCACCCGCAGCTTGCTCATCTCCAGCAGATTGCGCGCGATCGCCTCGCTCTGCCCGCGTTCCTCGGCGCCGACACCGGGGTAGGCGCCGGGGGTATCAATGAAGGTCAACACCGGCAGATTGAATCGTTCCGCCATCTGCATCAGACGCAGCGCCTTGCGGTAGCCCTCGGGTCGCGGCATACCGAAATTGCGCCGCACCTTGGCCTTGGTGTCGCGGCCTTTCTGATGGCCGATGATCATCACCGAGCGACCGTCGATGCGGGCGATGCCGCCGACGATGGCCGGATCGTCGGCGAAGGCGCGGTCGCCGGCCAGCTCGTGGAACTCGCTGCTGATCATGCGGATGTAATCCAGCGTGTACGGGCGCAGCGGATGCCGCGCCAGTTGCGCGACCTGCCAGGCGGTCAGATTGGCGAAGATCTCCTCGGTCTTCTGGCGCAGCTTGACCGACATGCGCTTGGCCTCGCGGTCGATATCGATCTCGCTGCCAGCGCCGGCCTGGCGCAGCTCTTCGATCTTGGCTTCCAGATCGGCCAGCGGTTGTTCAAAATCGAGGTAGTTCGGATTCATTGCGGGTCCAGGGTGGCGCCGGACGCGCAG